>JAZRPI010000143.1:0-1618 GCA_045649165.1 Eubacteriales bacterium
ATCGCAGGTGCGTTCGGCGGTTACCTTGTTCTTGCAATCGTTATGGCTGTTATTAACAAGCTCACAGGCTTGCATCATCACGAAAAAGAAGAAAAGGAGTGCAAGTAATCAATGGATATTAAAGTTATTCTCGGAATTCTCCTTGCGGGTATTCTTTCAAACAACTACGCGCTTCTCCACTTCCTTGGCACAGGCGCGGTAATTGAAAATGAACGTTCTTCAAAGCGTTCACTCTTGCTCGGTCTTGGCACAACTATTGTTATGGTAGTTTCTACTGCTATTACATGGCCTGTTAACAACTACTTACTCGCAAAAGCTCCCTACTTGCAGACAATGGCATTCGTTGTTGTTGTTCTTGCTGTGGTTGAATTCTTCCACTTGATTGCAAGTAACGCTTTTGACAACTACTGCAGAGCAGATTTCGTAAAGTTTGCTATTAACGGCGCTGTTCTCGGTCTTTGTATTCATAATACAGAACACGACTTAGTTACAGCTCTTGTAACAGCTGCAGCAGTTGGCGTAGGCTTTATGCTTACAATGACTCTCTTTGCAAAGCTCAGAGAACACGCAGTTGATGAAGAAGCAGTTCCCGCTTCATTCCGCGGTCTTCCTATTTCACTTTTGACTGCAGGTATGATTGTGTTGGCTCTTCTCTCACTTAACTTCAAATTCTGATGAAGAAAAACGACTTTATACTTATAGGAATTATTCTCGTATTGATACTGGTTATGTTTTTTGCAATAAGCCTGTTCAAGAAAGACGGCGCATACGTAATAGTACGCGTTGACGGACAGCAGGTTGCGAAATATAACCTGTCCGAGAATGGTCAATATGAGTTAAATAACGGTACAAACGTTCTTCGTATTGAAGACGGCAAGGCGTATCTCGTTTCGGCAGACTGCCCTGACCACCTTTGTATTAATCAAGGTAAGGTTGATAAAAGCGGCGAAACGATTACTTGCCTGCCCAACCGTTTAACCGTTACGGTTTACGGTGCAGACAATTCAGACGTAGAACTCGTAGGCTAAAAAACACAAGAAAGGAAAGAATTATGAAAACGAAAAAGGTTGCATCTTTAAGTATGTTTATAACCCTTTCTTTGATACTTTCCTTTGTTGAAAGCCAGATTCCCGCCCTTGTCGCTATCCCGGGTATTAAGGTAGGTCTCCCTAATCTTGTTATGGTGTTCTTACTTTACCGAGTGGGTTGGAAAGAGACGGTAATCGTAAGCCTTATCAGAATTTTCCTTGTGTCTCTATTGTTCGGTAACGTGCAGACGATGACGTTCAGTATTGCAGGCGCATTGGTCAGTTTGCTTGGCATGATTATACTTAAGAAGACAAACCTGTTTTCTTGTATAACGGTAAGTATAGTCGGCGGCATTTTACATAACGTAGGACAGATAATAGCCGCTTGTCTGTGGACACAGACAGCAGAAATCGCTTACTATTTACCTGTATTGCTTATAAGCGGTACAATAGCAGGCAGCCTTATCGGACTTGCATCAGGGCTTTTGGTAAAACGCCTTGAAAGGTGGAAATTCTGACAAACTACATACAAAAACAAAACAGCGGAGTGAAATTCACTCCGCTGTTTTATATTAATGCCATACTTGTTT
>JAZRPI010000144.1:0-7605 GCA_045649165.1 Eubacteriales bacterium
CCTGTTGTATCGTCAATAAGAATATTACATTCTGCAAGTCTTGATGATGCTTGTGCCAGGTTTTTCCATTCGTCAGCTGAAAGTTTACCCGAACGGATGTTGTAGCTGTCTACCATACCTTCGCCCGACAACATTCTTGAAACAAGTTCTTCGTTTGACATTTCAAGCGAGAATATGCAAACTGTTTTGCCTGACTGCTTTGCAACGTTTGATGCTATATTAAGCACGAAACTTGTTTTACCCATACCGGGACGAGCACCTACAAGGATAAGCTCGCCTTTACCCATACCTACAAGGGTATTGTCAAGGTCGGAAAAGCCCGTGGGTGTACCGTGCGCAGCATCGGGGTTTGTTGCAAGTAAGTTCAAGTTGTCAAGCGCTGTCTTGAGTACGTCTCTTATGTGAGCAAAGCCTTTTGTTTCGTTGCCTGAAGCTATATCAAATATTTTCTGTTCTGCCGAGTCAAGAACGTACTTAACTTCGTTGTGCTCGGAATACGCGTCATCAGTAATCTTGCCGCAAGCTTCAATAAGCTGACGGAGAACGCTCTTGTCTTTGACTATGTTTGCATAGTCAACAACGTTTGCCGCAGACGGAACAGTCTGGATAATTGTCTTTATATATCCGTTGAGCGTATCAATATTCTGATAAACGCCTTCTTTTACAAGCTCGTCAACAAGTGTTACAACGTCAATAGTCTTGCTCTTGGAATACATACCCTGCATAGCAAGGAAAATCTGCTCGTGTTCGGGTAAGTAAAAGTCTTCGCTTCTTACAATTTCTGCAATTTCATCAAAACATTCGGGATTAATGAGTACAGAACCGATAACAGACTGCTCAGCCTCAAGCGAAAAGGGGAGCTTTCTGCCTAAAATATCGTTGTTAGCCATATTACTTTACGTCCGAAATAACAACGTTGATTTTGCCTGTGATTTCTGTATAGAGCTTAACATTAACAGTGTGAGTACCGAATGTTTTTATAGGGTCGTTAAGCTGGATTTTTCTTTTGTCAACTTTAATCTTGTGCTGACTTTCAAGAGCTTCTGCGATATCAAGGCTTGTAACAGAGCCGTAGAGTCTGCCGTCAGCGCCTGATTTTGCCTGAAGTTTTACAACTATAGTTTCGAGCTTTTTCGCTGTTTCGTTTGCGGCAGCCTTTTCAAGCTCGATTTTGTGAAGTCTTGATGATTCTTTGTTTTTAAGGTCGTTCATAGCGCCTGCATCTGCTTCTACTGCCAAGCCCTTGGGGAGTAAGAAGTTTCTTGCATAGCCGTCTGATACGTTAATAAGCTGTCCTTTTTTGCCCTGTGCTTTTACGTCTTGTGTGAGTATAACTTTCATATATATCTTCCTTTCTGTTTGGGTAAAACATCTTTACATATTGTCTGCGTATTCGTCAATAGCTTCTTTGAGCTGTGTAAAGGCTTCGTTGACCGATACGTCTTTTATTTGTGTAGCCGCCGCGTCAAAGTGACCGCCGCCGCCAAGTTTTTCAATAATCATCTGTACGTTAATCTTACCTGTGGAACGTGCAGAAATGTGTACTGTGTTTTCAATCTTGCATATAGCGAATGAAGCGAGTACGCCGTCAACTGTAAGGAGTTTGTCTGCAGCTTTTGCCGCGGCAACTCTGTCTGACGGGTCAGATGAAGCAACGTCTTTCAACGTGTTTGTTGTTATAGCGAACATATCGCGATAAATTTTTACGTTTGTTTCGAATTTTGCTTCGCGCTTCAAATCATCAAGATTTGATTTGAACAGTTCTTGTATCTTTCGTGGACTTGCGCCTTCGTTTTGCAGATAATAACCTGCGCTGAATGTTCTCACACCCGTATTTTTTGAGAACTGTTTTGTATCAAGCATAATTCCCGCAAGGAGCAATGATGCTTCTTCGTGGGGGAGCATACCTGCTGACAGAGTCTGTTCAAGAAATTCTGCAACAAGCTCGCTTGCAGATGATGCAGACGGCTCAATATAAGCAATCTGCGGCTTAATCTTGAATTCCGCCGTCTTTCTGTGGTGGTCAACGTAAACGATACGTTCAACGTTTTCTGCAACTTCGGGAGCTTCAAACTGTTTTTGGTTGTTTACGTCGCATATACAGAGAAGTGTATCGTGGTTTATACGGTCAAGAGCTTCGTCTTTTCCGATAAACATATAGTTATATTCCGGAAGGTCTTTGAGTAAGTCAAAGCACTTCGCAATGTTTCTGTCTTCTGTGTCGACGATTATATTTACAGGCGTTCCGCAGAATATAGCCATTCTTGCCATACCGATACAAGAGCCGAAGCAGTCAAAGTCGGGGTTTGTGTGACCCATAATAAGAACGTTGCTGCTTTCTGCCATAAGGGAGATAAGCTCGTTTGCGGTAACTCTTGAACGCACCTTTGTTCTTTTCTGTACGCTCTGAGTTCTTCCGCCGTAAATATTCATATCGTGTTCGGTTTTGATTACCGCCTGGTCGCCGCCACGCTGGAGAGCCATATCAAGCGCTGACTGAGCTTCCTTTTCTTTTTCTGCAAGGGTATTGCCAACACAGGAAAGACCGATTGAAATTGTAACAGGCAAACTTCCTGAGCCTACTCTTACGTCACGGATTTTGTCGAGTATAGAAAATTTTGAATTGATAAAATCTTCAAGATATCTTTCTTTGAAAACGAAAATGAACTTGTCTCTCTGGAACTCTTTGAGAATACCGTCAACTGATTCTGCCCACTCGCGAAGAAGTGTTGCAACTTCGTTTGAAACTTCGCGGTATTTTTCCTGAATATGCTGCAGAAGTTCATCAAGGTTGTCTATCATAATGTAAGCGATGAGCGTGTTTTCGTTTGTCAGTTCTTTGTAAGCTTCATTAAGCTCGTTTTTGTTGTTCCACACTGTTATGCAGTAGTGATTGCTTGAAGTTTTTACGGGATAAGCCTTAACGTTATAGAACTGATTGAAAGCTATTGTTGAAAGCCCTTCTTCCGATTCTTCGGCATTTATTATGTCGTTAAGTGTGTTTGGGCAAATCTGGTCAATGTTTTTGCCGTAGTAACCACTCTTTGAACCCGAAAGGATAGTGAAAGCTTTGTTGAACCATATAATCTTGCCGTTCATATCGCTTATAACAACAGGCATATAAAGTTTCGGCAAAACGTCGAGCGTCATATTACCGAGAAGCGGGTCTATTTCTACTCCGCGATTGCGGTATATTCGTTTTTCGATTATATCCCATACTGCAAAAACAACGATGAGCGTTATAATATAAGCCGCCGATGTAGTAACGCCTTTTTTGAAAAGGTTTGCGCTTTCGGCATTAACAGTCAGGCTAAAGCCGATTATATACAAAACGGCAACAGCAACGGAAGCTGTAAACTTCCATAATAGTTTGTTATGCAGTTTTTCTTTTATATTTTTCAGCATAGTAACCTCTCAAGGCTTGAATTGACAACGGTGTGTTGTCTGTAAAAAAGGGTATAATTCTGCAATTATAGTTATTATACCACTTTTTTACAATCTTGTAAACAGATATTTATTAAATTTATATATATAATATATATAGCGGTGTTTTGTATATAAAAAATAAATTTGTAGGGAGTGGGTTTGCTCCCGCCGCCCGCTTTTTGAAAAAAGCTTGGCAAAAACTTTACTCAAACAGTTTGCGAAAACTTTTTATATAACCCATAATGTAAGTTTTCTTTGCCTACTTTCTTTCGAAAAAGAAAGTAGGTGCTAAGCTTTCTTTTAAGAAAGCGTGAAAAAAGGACGGTTTTTGACCGTCCTTTTTGTGTTTATGTGTGTGTTCTTATATATTCGCAGACTTTGATATAACCTTCTCTGTAAAGGTGGACTCCGTCAAATGACTCATCTTCGGAAAGGTATCTGTAACCGTCTTCTTTTACAAATGCTTCTGACAGGTCAACAAAGTTAAGTCCGCGTTCTTTTGCAATTTCGAGAGCTATTTTGTTGAACTTAATCATATTTTCGTTGTTAAGTCCTGCTTCGCCCTTGTCCATGCCGTCCCATACAGGATAGACGCCACATATATATATTTTCGCATCGGGCGAGATTGCCGACATAATATCGTCAATCAAAAGCGCGTACTTTTCTCTGAAAAGGCTTTCTTTGAAATAGTAGTCGTTTATGCCGAAGCTTACGTATATTTTCTTGTATTCCGGGTGGAGCATCAACGCGTCAACAAGGGGCTTGTCTTCGCCGTATTCGTTGATAAAAGGGCTTCTTTGCGCCGTTATAACGTTAAGTCCTTTGTGCGCGTAATACGTCGCATTTTTTATATTGCCGTAGTGCTGAATGCCCTGTGTTCTTGAGTCGCCGATAAACACAGCGTCGTCAAAAAAGCTGTCGTCAACCCTTGCAGATTCGCCTAAGGCATATTTGTCGAGTTTGCCGTAATGCTGCTCTTGTGTGCGTATAAAGGGCGGCTTTTCGGGAATGACTTCTTCGGCGGGAGTGTCAAAAACAACCTGTTCAACCGTATGCGGCGCGTTGTTTGCTTCTTCGGTTGTTTCGGGTTGGGTTTGTGCTTTCGTCTGGTTTATTAGTTGGCTTTCAGGGAGTGTATGAATGGGGTTTATTTCATCACATACGTCTGTTGCTGAAGGTTTATTTGTGTGGGGGATTTGTCTTGTCGGCGCGCTTGAAATTTTCATAGCAGAAAGTCCGAATATGCATACAACAAGCATAATAACAGAGATGACTAAAAATAAAATATAATAGCCGTAATTTTTCTTATTACTATTCATTTTTCCCCCTTTCTTTGCTCGCGAAAATGAGAGCAAAAATACGTCGTTTTTGATACATATATTATATCACAAATATAGCGTCAAATACAATATGTTTTTCGCCATAAAACGACATTTAAAAAACTTTGTAGACTTACACAAACGGTATATTTTTGCCATTTGAAAAATACGTAAAAAATGGCGCGTAATCAAGCTGTTTTGCTTTTTACGCGCCAATGTTTTTTAAAAAAATTCATTTAGTCAATCTGCACATATTTTACATGGTTTTTCAGTCGATACGGACGTTGCATTTTGACGGAGAAACGCCATACTTCTTCTTGAAAATTTTCGAGAAAGCAAACACGTCGTCGTAGCCAACGCTCATAGCAACTTCAGATACCGAATAGCCACCTGTTGACATAAGTGTTTTTGCCTTTTCAAGACGGTAATCAACAAGATATCTTTGTGGGCTGACGCCTATATATTTGGTAAATATTCTTGAGAAATATCTGCGGTCAATTCCAAGGTTTTTCGCTATACCGTCAATAGTAATATGAGACTGATAGTTCGCTTGAATATAGTCTGCCGCTTTTATGCAATATTGTGATACGGGTGTTTCGTAACTTTTTGTCTGATTTATGGAAGCTAATCTGTCAATTATTGAATATAGCTTTGAGTTGAGATATACAGCTGTAACTTCGTCGCCTTCCGGGATGTTTTTGATATCATCAAAAAGCCCGAAAAACTCAGGACAATACATAGAAAATACTCCGTCGGTAAAGCCTGCCGACGAAAAAAGTTGTTCTGCAGCCTTGCCTTCAAAGGATATCCATGAATAGAGCCAAGGGTCGTTCTGGTCTGCTTGTATTTTTATTATCATATCGGGCTTGATAAGGAACATGTGGTGCTTTTCGAGTTTATACGATTTTCCGTTGACCGTATATTCGCCTTTTCCCGAAATTATGTAATGCAGATTGTAATTTGAATGTACCGACGGTCCCCAGAAGCCACCGGGTCCTCTTTGGTGCCAACCGCACTTGGTTGGGTTAAGGTCGGTAAGATGCATATTCTTTACAAAAAATGAACAATAGCCCTGCATATCGTTTGAATGTACTGCCATAACAATATCACCCCTTTTATAGCGACATTATAACATAAAAACATACAAAAAGTCAATGTTTTTCGAGTGAATATGTGATATAATTACAATACGGAATTATAGGGTTGGTATATGCGTGTTAACAAACAATTCATTTATTGGTTGACAAAAGGATTTTTATACAGTATAATTATAAATAACTATACAGTGAAATATATTGATGTACTATGATTACAAAAATCAGGAGAAATAAACATGCAGGATTTGCTTGAGATTTTAGGCAACTTTGAACTTGAAGGAGTGCCTAAAGAAGTTAAACCCCTTGGAAACGGTCACATTAACACATCTTATTGCGTTTATTGTGATAACGGAAAGAAATACAGTCTCCAAAGAATTAATAACTACGTTTTCAAAAACGTAGAAGGGTTGATGAACAACATCGAATCGGTTACTTTATTCTTGAAGAATAAAATTGCGGAAGAAGGTGGCGACCCTGACCGTGAAACTCTTGCGGTTGTTGATACAAAGGACGGAAAGAATTACTACAAAGCGGGAGAAGACTCATATTGGAGAGTTTTCACTTTTGTTGATGACGTAATGGTTCTTGAAGTTATCGAAGACCCCAAGCATTTTTATTATGCAGGTAAGGCTTTCGGTAAATTCCAGAAGCGTCTTGCAGATTTTCCTGCAGATACTCTTGTTGAAACTATCCCCAACTTCCACAATACAATGAGCCGTTATGCCGATTTTGAAGCGCTTGTTGAAGCAAACAGAAGCGGCAGAGCCGATGAAGCAAAAGAAGAAATTGAATTTGCAAGAAAATATAAGTGGCTGAGTGAACAGCTTGTTCCCCTTGTTGAATCAGGAGAACTTCCTTTGCGTGTTACACACAACGACACAAAGCTCAACAACGTTCTTCTTGACAGCAAAACAGGCGAACCTGTTTGTGTTATTGACCTTGATACAGTTATGCCAGGTCTTTCTCTTTACGACTACGGCGACAGTATGAGATACGGTACAAACCCCACTGACGAAGATGACAAAGACCTTTCAAGAGTATACAGCGATATGAATCTTTTTGAAGAATATACAAAGGGCTTCCTTGAAGAATGCGGTGACGCGTTGACAGAAAAGGAAATTGAGCTTTTGCCGATTTCTGCCCTTGTAATTACTTACGAATGTGGTATCAGATTCCTCGGCGACTTCGTTGACGGTGACCACTATTTCAAGACAAAACGTCCTGAACATAACCTTGACCGTTGCCGCACACAGTTCAAGCTTGTTAGAGATATGGAATCAAAGCTTGATCAGATGAAGGCTATCGTTGCTAAATATACAACAAAATAAAGATAAATAAAGACCATAATTATTTTACGTATAAAGAAAGGTAGAAAATATGGAAAATTATTACACAAAACCTGCTCTTATTATTATGGCGGCGGGTATGGGAAGCCGTTTCGGCGGGCTCAAACAGGTAACTCCCCTCGGTCCCTCAGGCGAACTTATTATTGACTATTCTATTCATGATGCTATGGAAGCGGGTTTTGAGAGAGTAGTATTTGTAATCAAACACGAAATTGAAGATGTTTTCAAAGAATTTATTGGAAACAGAATTGAAAAGATTGTAAAAACAGACTATGTGTTCCAGGAACTTGGTGAACTTCCGGAAGGATATTCAATTCCCGAAGGCAGAGTAAAACCCTACGGAACAGCGCACGCAGTATGGTGCTGTAAAGATGTAGTAAAAGGTCCTTTTATGGTTATCAACTCTGATGACTACTA
>JAZRPI010000145.1:0-9120 GCA_045649165.1 Eubacteriales bacterium
TTCTTGAAACAGAGTCATATTCATCAGCTATTTTTTCTCTGTATGCCAAAATTTCTTCAATAGAGTTACCGTATTTTCTCTTTAATTTATGAATCAAGTCAAGTCTTGACTGAACTTCATTGAGTTCTATCAACGGGTCAAGACTGATATCCCCTGCAACTTCTTTTGCATAAACAGCGATTTCTTCCATTTCGTAAGCAAAATTATTGGGCTTTTCCGAATATTCCTTAAGCTCGGGTAAAACGTCTGAAACAGAGAATAACGCTTCCGCAGACTTTCTTGCCAACGTTGATGCTGTAACACCCTTTTCGTTTGAATAAAGAGCCTTATAACAAAATCTGATTTGTTTTGAAATCTGCTCGCCGTTTCTAAGTACTGCTTCACGCGACAATAATTCTTCTTCTTCTCCTGACTTAAGTTTAGCATTGTCAATATCCTTGATTTGATAGGAAAGAATTTCAGTCAGTCTTTCTTTTTCGCCTTCGCTTATCTGAATTTCCTTAATTTTTGAATGAATACCGTTCATTTTTTCGTAGTATGCTCTGTATTCATCTACAAGGTTTTCATTATCAGCGTACGAATCAAGTATATCAATATGATATTTGCTTTCAAGTAATGATTTACTATCGTGCTGTCCATGAATATTTATAAGATATCCTGCCGCTTCTTTCATAATAGAAGCCGAGATTGACCTACCGTTAACCTTAATTTGCGATTTACCTTCAAGTGACATAGTTCTTTGAAGAAATAGTTCGCCATTTTCGTCGAGCGATATACCGAGTTCTTCAAGCTTTCTTGCATCATTATCAGAAATATCGGTAAAAAAAGCTGAAACAAGTGCGCTGTTTTCGCCGTTTCTTATCAAATCTTTTCCCGTTCTGTTGCCAAGAAGAAAGTTGATTGAATCAATTATAATAGATTTACCTGCACCCGTTTCGCCGGTCAACACGGTAAATCCTTTTTGTATATCAATATCAGCGGAACGAATAACCGCTATGTTTTCTATGTGTAATGAAGTTAGCATTTAAGCGTACTCCTGTTGTTTTATTTTTTACCTATAAGGCCGTGGAATTTTGAATAAAATTCTTTTGCGCTCTCGTCACTTCTCATAATAATTATAATAGTATCGTCTCCCGCAACAGAGCCTACAATCTCACTCCAGCCCATATTGTCAACAGCAGCCGCTGCAGCCTGAGCCATACCTGAGTAAGTCTTCAAAACGATAGTATTACAAGCATAGTCGATACTTACAAGAGTTTCTTTGAGTATGTTTTTGTATTTTACTGATATTTTCATATCGTCCTTGGGCGACTCTGCGTATTTATAAACGTTGCCTTCAGCTGCAACCTTAACAAGATTCAGTTCTCTGATGTCTCTTGATGCTGTCGCCTGTGTTACGTCAAAACCGACTTCTTTTAATTTTTCAATAAGTCCGTCCTGTGTTTCTATATTGTATTCAGCTATAAGCTCTAAAATTTTCTTTTGTCTTTGTTTTTTCATTTGCGTAACTCCTGTATTTATATCTCAGTCATTTTACTGCGCATAACACTGTAAAAATTATTTTTCTTGATTTTTATAAGCTTTGTTTCTCTCTTACTCCTGCTTACCGTAACAACGTCATTTTCAATAAGTTCCATAATAAAATCGCCGTCAACAACCAACAATAATTTGCCGTGTCCGCGTTTTCCTTTTTTGAACTGCAAAACTTCTCTTCCACCAAAAATAAGTGGCTTTGCATAAAAAGATTGCGGAGCAACGGGTGTTACACAGAAACAATTCATTCGTGTATCAACGATAGAACCCCCGGCTGCCAAAGAATAAGCCGTTGAACCCGTGGGTGTTGCACAAATAAGTCCATCAGCAATATATTTACCAACTTCTTCGCCATTACACAGAAATTCAATTTCGGGCATACTTGAATAGCTGTCTTTTGAAAGACCTATTTCGTTTAAAACGTCAAAAGTCTCGTAAACAAGCTTACCGTCCCTAGTTACATTACACCTGAGCATCATTCTGTATTCAAGTGTAAAATTATCATTTACAAGTTCTTTCAATAAATCAAGCTCATCAGTTTCAAGCTCGGCAATATACCCTATTCTGCCTAAGTTTATTGCAAGTATAGGCAAATCCGTGCTGTGCGCGGCTCTCATAATAGTGCCGTCTCCGCCGAAAACTATAACACATTCAGCATTGTCAAAAATATTGCTGTAATCTACATAGTATATGTTTTCACGTCCAGCAAACATATTTTTGTACACTGTATCAATATACAAATTACAGCCGTATTCACTTAATATCTCTATTGTTCTTTGTGCGCACGAAATACCTTCCGGTTTATCTGCCTTTATCAACAAAGCAATATTTTTCATATACTTTCTGTCCTATCTGTTTTATTGTATTTGAATAAAGCAAGGAATTCTTTGTTTCCGTCGCCGCCCATTATCGGCGAATCAATTACGGAAATATTTTCTAAGCCAAAAATCTTAGCGGTTGTAATAATTTTTTCGCAAACTTGTTTTTGTGTTCTTTGGTCTTTTACAATACCGTTTTTCCCTAACGCTGATTTTCCCGCTTCAAACTGCGGTTTAATAAGGGATACGAAAAGACCGTCCTCTTTTATAATTTTTGATACCGCTTCATACAAAAGCGTCTGTGAAATAAAAGACACGTCCATTGTAACAATGTCGCATTTTTCATCAAAGTCATTTTCTGAAAGATATCTTGCATTAACACCTTCCATACAAACAACCCTTTTATCTTCGCGCAGTTTTTTGTGTAGCTGATTTGTGCCCGAATCAACAGCGTAAACTTTTTTTGCACCCGACATAAGCATACAGTCGGTAAATCCACCGGTTGACGAACCGATATCTGCACATACCTTATCGGTAAAATCAAGCTCAAACGCAACCTTTGCGCCTTCTAACTTAAGACCGCCGCGCCCGACATATATACAGTTGTCGCCTTTTATTTCGATTTTTGAATTATCGTCAACGTTATAAGCAGGTTTTGTTACACAAACTCCGTCAATAAAAACGTTATTATTTTTTATCAAATCTGACGCTTTTTTTCTGCTTTCACACAGATTATTTTCCGTCATATAAACATCAAGACGCATTTTGTCAGTTCTTTCTTTCAAGTAAATAGAATGCAAGTTCTCTTAAAACCAAAGCATTATCACTGTCGTCAAGCCCGCTGCAAGCTTTTTCAGTAAGCTGCTTTGCATAAAGCTTTGCTTCTTCAAGAGACATAAAATCAAGATATGTAGTCTTGTTGTTGTCAGCATCACTTCCAATAGGTTTACCTAAAGTTGCTTCATCACTGATAACGTCAAGCACGTCATCTATAACCTGAAAAGCAAGACCGATATTATGTCCGTATGTTTTTGCAGCGTCAATATATTCAATGCCCTTGTCAGTCGTACAGCAACCAAGAACTGCAGCCGCCTGAATAAGCGCACTCGTTTTTAAATCGTGTACGTGGTGCAGCTCATCTTTTGTCAGCTTTCTTTCTTCTCCTTCTAAATCAAGCACCTGTCCGCCTACCATACCGCAGCTGCCTGAAAAGTTAGAAAGATAACTTATCGCCTTTATTCTGTTTTCAGCAGAAACAAGGGTGTTGTTCGCACATACTTCAAAAGCATACGTCAACAAAGCATCACCTGCCAAAAGCGCCTGCGCTTCACCGTATACTATATGATTTGACGGTTTACCGCGTCTTATATCGTCATCGTCCATACATGGCAAATCGTCGTGAATGAGTGAATATGCGTGAATCATCTCAACGGCACACGCAAAAGGCAGAGCCTGTTCAACACTTCCGCCGCAAAGTCTTGCAAACATCATAACAAGAAAAGCTCTTATTCTTTTTCCGCCCGCCATTGTTGTATATGCCATTGACTCAAACAGTTTCGGGAAATATTCGTCTTTGACAGCAAGATATTCTTTGAGTTTTTCTTCAACAAGAGTCAAATCATTTTTTAAAATGTCCTTAAAACTCATTCTTCTCCTCCGACAAAATCCTTTTCAACAGTTTCTCCCGCTTGATTCTTTGCAAGGATTTTTATGCGCTGTTCAACGTTGTCAAGTTTTGAGTTACACATTTTCACAAGCGAAACGCCTTCTTCAAAAAGTTCAAGTGATTTATCAAGTGGAGCGCTACCGCTTTCAAGCATTCTTACTATTTCTTCAAGTCTTACCAAAGATTCTTCAAATGATAAGTTTTTTTCGTTTTTATTATCCATTTTTCGTTTTTCCTTTCACCACAGCGTTTACGCTTCCGTCAACAGTTTTGAAATTGATACTGTCGCCGATTTCTATCTGTTCAACACTTTTTATAAGTTTTCCGTCATCACTAAATACCGCCGAATATCCCCTTGAAATAACAGACATAGGATTCAAAGCTTCAAGTTTTGACGTATGTCTTGCAAAAGTTTCTTTTTTCAGACTCAGTGTATATTTCATTGCGTTCTCAAGTCTTGTATCAAGATTGATAAGCCCCATACGTCTGTCTTCGACAATAAAATCAGGCGTATTTAATACCCTTTTGTTTGCAAGTTCATCAACAAGCTGTCTGTTTTTTGAAATATTGTGCATAATCAGCATATCCATTCTGCCGATTATATTGAGTATCTTTTGTTTGAGCTCCATTGTTTCAGGAACGGCAAGTTCTGCCGCCGCAGACGGTGTTGGAGCACGTCTGTCTGCAACAAAGTCACATATAGTAAAGTCAGTCTCGTGGCCTACCGCTGAAATAACAGGAATTCTTGATGCAAAAATCTCCCTTGCTAGTCCTTCGTTATTGAAAGCCCACAAATCTTCAATAGAACCGCCGCCGCGTCCTATTATAATTACATCTACGTTGTTATTCTCATTGAAATACTTAACACCTGAAATAAGCTGTGCGGCTGCTCCGTCTCCCTGAACGAGCGCGGGATACAAAACTCCTTCAGCATAAGAAAAACGTCTTCCGAGAACGTTTATTATATCTCTGATTGCTGCTCCCGTAGGAGACGTAATAATACCAATTCTCTTTGGAATCTTGGGCAATGGTTTTTTGAATCTATTATCAAACAAGCCTTCTTTTTCGAGTTTGGCTTTGAGTTGTTCGTAAGCTATATACAAAGCACCTATTCCGTCAGGCTCCATTTCGTCAATATACAGCTGATACTGACCGTCTTTTACGTATGCAGAAACCTTACCGTGAGCAATAACTCTCATTCCGTTTTCTGGGGCAAATTTTAAATTCATAGCAGAGCCCTTGAACATAATAGCTCTGATTAGTCCACCTTCGTCTTTCAACGTGAAATAAAGATGTCCTGTTTTGTAGTGGTTTGTAAAATTGGAGATTTCGCCTTTTATATAAATACTGCGAAGAACAGGCTGCCCTTCAATTACAGTCTTTATATATTCATTTAACTGAGTGACAGTAAGCACTCGTCTTGTGTCCTGGGTCAACCTAATCCCCCCTTTTCAGTGTGTTTTGTAATATTCTTTCCTTGCAAGAAGCGATGTTCCTGCAGCGTTATCTGCAGAAAAACTCTTTTCTGCAAAATAGGTATCTTTAAACTCAGATAAAGTTTTTTTAATTTTCGTATTGCTCATAACACCGCCACCATAAATTATAGGCAGGTCATATTGCAGTCTCAAATTTTCAGTAAGCTTTTTGAGTGTCATTTCAACGAACGTAAGAGCATAAAGCGCTATATCTTCGTTTTTGACACCCATTTCTTTAAATTTTATAACCTTGTTTTCAAGTCCCGAAAGGTTGCAACTGAGTCCATTTACACAAACTTTCGGTTTTTCGGGTAATACACCCTTCAAAGCAAGTTCTTCCAAGACAGGTCCGCACGGAAATTTTATACCAAGCAAAACGCCTGTTCTATCAATAGCCTGTCCTGCATTTAAATCTAACGTTCCGCCTATGTTTGTTATTTTCAGATTGCCATTCAAACTCTCACACAAAAGTATTTCCGTTGTACCGCCTGAAACGTGAAAAGCATTAAATCTGCTTTCAAGCAGTTCCATACAACTTGCTGAATATGCAGCGGCAACAACGTGTCCATTCTGGTGCGAAAACTTGTATACCGGAACATTAAGCAGACTACCTATACAATCAGCAAATGCTTCGCCGACCTTAAAACAAGGCATATAAGAGCCTTCGATATCACGCGGTTTTGATGAACAGCCAACAGCAATAATATCCTGTTTTCCTATCCTTTCAACAACGTGCGAAATATTGTTTATATGCGAAAAGACAGCATCACTCTGACGAAGTCCCTTTTCGCCTTCTTTGACGTCAAGCAATTTCTTTTCGTTCAGTAATACACCGTTATCATCACATACGGCAACAGACGTTGTATAGTTACTTGTGTCAATTCCGAGAAAAACACCCATTATTTTTTAAGACCTTCTGCTTCAGCAACCATATTCAAAACACCGTTGATAAACTTAGGCGCTCTGTCGTAATCGTACTTCTTTGCGAGTTCAATAGCTTCATTTATTGAAACATTGAAAGGAACGTCTTCACAGTAAAGCATTTCATATATGCAAATACGCATTATTGCAAGCGTAACCTTTGAAAGTCTTTCAATCTTCCAGCCCTTTGAATGTTCTTTGATTTTTTCATCAATAACAGACATTTCATTCATCACGCCAAAAAATACACGTTCTGTAAATTCGTCATATTCAACGACTTCGAGCTCCTGAGCGCTCTGGAACAGCTCCGCATAATTTATATCATCCTTTTGAAACGATGCTTCAAATACAAGATAAAATACGTTTTCTCTCGCCTGTGTTCTTTTCATTGATTTTCTCCTTTGAAACGTAAATATAAAAGTGCAAATTTAATCACTGTATATTATACACTTTTATACATTAAAAGTCAATAAAATATGCATATATAATATTATATAACACGCGTAAATTCCACGAACAAACAAGGTCGTGGAAAAAAGAATCCTTTTTTCAGTTTTTTAGGTCAAAATATACTATTTTTTACAAAATTATCTTGAAATAGTGTGCGAATGTGATATAATAAATATAACTGTATGTATACAGAGCTACACTGCTTTGACAGAATTTATATTTTATGAGGTGTATTATGAACAAAAAGTATATCGGAAACAGAATGCAGTTATTTGACGTAAGAGAATACAAGTTTTCAAACGGCAAGGCTGAAGGTACTCGCGCTATTGATATCTGGAACGGCGCAAACTTGCACTTTACAATACTTCCCGACCGTTGTCTTGACCTTTTCACAGTCCGTTATAAAAACAAAAACATGGCATTCCATTCCCCGAACGGTGTCGTAAACCCCTCTTATTACAACGAACTCGGCAACGTTTGGCTCCGTTCTTTCGGCGGCGGATTTATGACCACTTGCGGACTTAAGAACTACGGCGGAACAGACGGCACAAATCCCGAACTTACATTCCACGGCAGAATGAGCAACACTCCTTGCGAACAGCTCTCAATTGATATCAACGAAGAAGGCGACATTGTTACAATTTCAGGTGTAATGAAAGAAGCTATCATCTTTGGCTCAAATATGTCTTTGACACGTTCTATCACTTGCAAATATGGCGAAGATAAAATCTACGTAAAAGACGTTATAAAGAACGAAGGCTTTACAGATACTCATCTTTCTCTTCTCTATCACTTCAATTTGGGCTATCCGCTTATGTCCGAAAATTCAAAAATCGTTATTCCTTCTGTAAAATGCAGTCCTTTCTCTGCTCATGCAAAGGCTCGTCCTGACGCTTGGGAATACTTTGAAGAACCGCAGGACGTATTTGAAGAAATGCTCTTTGAACACGAACTTTCAGAAAAATATTTCGGCATAGACAACCCTGACATAAATACAAGTATGAGAGTTAACTATCTTTCTCCTATGCTCACAAACTTCCTTGAATGGAAAGCTTGTCAGTCAGGCACTTACGTTTGCGGTCTTGAACCCATGACAGCGACAAATTCAGGCTTTAAAGCCAACGTAGAAAACGATACTCAGAAATATCTCAAGGCTCAGGAAAAGGTTGTTAACACATTTGAGATTTCATTCTCTGACCTTTGCTGAGAAAGGCGACATAAATGAAAAAGAACTTCCCTACAAAACTCTATGAATTGATTAAATCAGGTTGCCTGATTTTCACTGTAATTGTATTTGCTTTCTATATTCTCGGAAATGCAGTATCAAGCGCAGTACAGGTGCTTACACTGACAAATCTTTTCTTATTATTCTTGTTTTCAATATGGTTTGCACTTTCAAACACATTACTGAAAACTAAAAAATTGAACGTTATTCTCCGTGTTGTTTTGCACTTTATTTCTACAATTATCGGCTTCTTTGTAATCTTTATTTACCTGCCCGGTAACTTAGAAAACAAAGCAAGAGCTTTCGTTCTGACTTTAGCTTTTGCTGCTGTTTATATAGTAGTTGCCGCAATAGGCCTTATTATCAGAAAAGCTATTATCAAAAACAAAAACAACGAAGAAGAATATCAGTCAGTTTACGAAAAACAAAAACAGGACTAAACGGAAGGTATTACAGATGAAACTAAAATATAATTTTGTCACCCGTAACGTTGCAGGACAGTCTATCGCGATAGCTGTTGGCGAAGACAATGCGAAATTTAACGGAATGATAAAACTCAACTCTGTCGGCGAATTTATTTTCAAACTCCTTGAAAATGATATTTCTTATGATGAAATTATTTCAAAGATTACAGATGAATATGAAGTAACCGCAGATGATGCTAGTAAATCTGTTGACAGCTACCTTACCACACTTCGCAACAACAGCCTTTTAGATGAATAATGAACAGTAACGTTACAATAACCAACTATAAAGACATACTTGAAAAAGACGGTGTGCTTGTACAGACGCCAACAGGCTTCAGTATGTACCCTATGTTAAGACAAAAAAGAGATACTGTTGTTATTAAAAGAATAACAGACAAGCCGCAAGAAAACGACGTAGTGCTCTATTTAAAAGATAACGGAAACTATGTGCTCCACAGAATAATAAAGGTCAATAGTGACGGATACGTTATTCGCGGCGATAACTGTTTTTTCAACGAATATGACATAAAGGACAAGCATATAATCGGATTTCTCGAAGGTTTTT
>JAZRPI010000146.1:0-4588 GCA_045649165.1 Eubacteriales bacterium
AGAAGCATCAGTCGTATCAGGAATAAAAGCATATCCCGTACATAATATAAGAGAGCTTATAGAACACTTGAACGGCAAAAAAGCAATTACACCTGTTGAATTTGATAAGTCTATTTTTGAAAGACAGAGAGATAACATAAAAATGGACTTTTCAGACGTTAAAGGACAAGAAAAAGCAAAACGTGCTCTTGAAATTGCAGCTGCCGGAAACCATAACATACTTTTGATAGGCCCCCCTGGAACAGGTAAAAGTATGCTCGCAAAAAGAATTCCGACTATTTTGCCCAAGATTACTTTTGAAGAAGCCTTAGAAACAACAAAAATACATTCTATATCGGGTACATTGCCTAACGGTCAGCTTATAGTTGAAAGACCTTTCCGTTCTCCACATCACACAATGTCATCGGTAGCATTGGCAGGCGGCGGTAAGATTCCCGCCCCCGGAGAATTATCACTTGCACACAACGGAATACTGTTTTTAGATGAATTACCCGAATTCAACAAAAGCGCAACAGAAGTACTTCGTCAGCCCCTTGAAGACGGCAGTATTACTATTACGAGAGCGGCAGGACGTTTTACTTTTCCGTCCACTTTTGTGCTCGTATGCGCAATGAACCCCTGTAAATGCGGCTACTACGGACACCCAACCAAGAAGTGTACCTGTAAAGAAGAAGATATAAAGAAATATATATCAAAAATAAGCGGTCCTTTGATTGACCGTATAGACATACAGCTTGAAGTTTCTTCCCTTTCATATTCCGAGCTTTCCGACACAAGACCTGCCGAGAGTTCTGAAGAAATAAGAAAGAGAGTTGATACTGCAAGGCAGAGAGCTGTTGAACGTTTCAAGAATGAAACAACTTATGCAGGTAAACCCATTTATTCAAACGCTGATATGACAAGTACTTTGATTAGAAAATACTGTGCTCTTGACAACGACGCTCACGCACTGCTGAAAGGCGCGTTTGAAAAACTCGGTATGTCAGCGCGCGGCTACGACAGAATACTCAGGGTTGCATTGACAATTGCCGACCTTGACAACAGCGACAAGATACAGGTTAAACATATTGCAGAAGCTATACAGCTTCGTTCACTTGACAGAAAATATTTTTCGTAAAATAAAAGGAGATTAGTCTTATGAAAAACGTTGGTTACTATAACGGCGAAATTGCCGAACTTTCAGAACTTAAAATAAACGCCCTTGACCGCGCCGTATATTTTGGCGACGGTGTATACGACGTTGCTTTTATCCATAACAGAAAACCTGTTGCACTCAAAGACCACCTTGACAGATTTTTCAACAGCTGCAAACTTCTCAAAATTGAAATAGACAAGACCTATGAAGAAATGGAAGAAATCTTCCTTTCTCTTATAGAAAAAGCTGACGAAACAGAACAGGATTTCATTCTCTATTGGCAGATGTCACGTGGAATTGGTTTCAGAAACCACGTATTCCCCGAATGCAAGACTCCTTCCCTTTTTGCATACATTATTCCTAAGAAAATCGGCGACCAGTCAAAAAGAGTTCAGCTTATCACTCAGGAAGACGTTAGATTCTATCTTTGTAACATAAAGACTATCAACCTTATCCCTAACTGCATTGCAAGTGAAGCTGCAAAACAGGCAGGTTGCTATGAAGCTGTACTTCACAGGGGCAACATAGTTACTGAAGGCTCTCACACTTGTAACCTTATTATCAAAGACGGCAAGATTATTACTCATCCGCTTGATAATCTCGTTCTTCCGAGTATTACAAGAAAGCATATAAAAGAAATATGCGAAGAAAACGGTATTGACTTTGTTGAAAGAGAATATACTCTTGACGAGCTTGAAAACGCTGATGAAATACTCGTTGCAAGTACAACTACCGTTATTCTTGCGGCAGACAAACTTAATGGCAAGTCTGTTGGTGGAAAGAACCCCGAACTTGTAGAAAAGTTACAAAAACTCTACTTTGACAAGTACTCACTTAATGCATAAAATTATGCATATTCCAACATTTATTCAATAAATAATATTTTAACACCCGCAGCTCAAAAATCTGTGGGTGTTATTTTTGTAATAAAACACAAAAATGTCACGGTTTTATACTGTTTTTTAGTGTTTTAGACAACACCTTTGTAAACAAATTATGAACTTAGAAAAATATCACTTTTTAGGGTTGACAAAAGTGTATATCGAGTGTATACTGTATGCATATTCAATGAATTTTATGCATATTTATGCAACAGAAGGAGATACACTATTATGAATAATAAGGAAAACATTAAAAAAGTCGTTCTTGCATACTCGGGCGGTCTTGATACATCAATCATCATTCCGTGGTTGAAAGAAAATTACAACAACTGCGAAGTTATCGCAGTATCTGGTAACGTTGGTCAGGCTGACGAACTTGAAGGACTTGAAGAAAAGGCAATAGCAACAGGCGCATCAAAGCTTTACGTTCTTGACCTTACAGATGATTACGTTGACAACTACATCATCCCCACAATGAAAGCAGGCGCTGTTTACGAAGAATATTTGCTCGGTACAAGCCACGCTCGTCCCTGCATCGCAAAAGCTCTCGTTGATATCGCTATCAAAGAAGGCGCTGACGCTGTATGCCACGGTTGTACTGGTAAGGGTAACGACCAGGTTCGTTTTGAACTTACAATCAAACGCTTCGCTCCTGAAATGACAATCATCGCTCCTTGGAGAGAATGGGATATCAAATCACGTGAAGAAGAAATCGAATACGCAGAAGCTCACAACGTTCCCCTTAAGATAAACAGAGAAACAAACTACTCAAAGGATAAGAACCTTTGGCACCTTTCACACGAAGGTATGGACCTTGAAGATACAGGAAATGAACCCCTTTACGAAAAAGATGGCTTCCTTGAAATGGGTATTTCTCCCATCAAGGCTCCTGATGCTCCCACATACGTTGAAATTGATTTCGAACAGGGCAAGCCCGTTGCTCTCAACGGCGAAAAGATGTCTGCAAAGAACATTATTCTCAAGCTCAACGAAATCGGCGGCGCAAACGGTATCGGTATTCTTGACATTGTTGAAAACCGTCTCGTTGGCATGAAATGCCGTGGCGTATATGAAACTCCCGGTGGCACAATTCTTTACAAGGCTCACAGCGTACTTGAAAGCATCTGCCTTGACAAGATGACACTTCACGAAAAACAGAGACTTTCTATCACTTTCGCTGAACTCGTATACAACGGTCAGTGGTTCACTCCCTTGAGAGAAGCACTCAGCGCTTTCGTTGACAAGACTCAGGAAAACGTTACAGGTAAAGTTAGACTCAAACTCTACAAGGGCAATATGATAAATGCAGGTGTATGGAGTGACTACACTCTTTACAGTGAAGAAATCGCAACATTCGGCGAAAGCGACTACAATCAGAAGGACGCTGAAGGCTTCATCAATCTCTTCGGTCTTCCTGTTACTGTACAGGCTCTCGTTGACAAGAGAAACGGAAAATTATAATACAATTTACTGAATAAACAATAAGGGACTGTCGAAAAAACGAAAGTCCCTTATACCCTTTTTTAATTGACAGGAGTGAATTTAATTCTATGGCAAAAATGTGGGCAGGAAGAACAGGCGGCATAACAGAAAAGCTGGCTGACGACTTCAACTCATCAATCAGATTTGACTGCAAAATGTACCGCGAAGATATTACAGGAAGCATTGCTCACGCAAAAATGCTTGCAAAATGTGGTATCATTACAAACGAAGATGCAGACAAGCTTATAGACGGACTTAAAACTATACTTGAAGATATAGACAACGGTGTTTTGGAATTCGATATGGAATGCGAAGATATCCATATGTTTGTTGAACAGGTGTTGACAGAAAGAATAGGCGACGTTGGAAAGAAGCTTCACACAGCAAGAAGCAGAAACGACCAGGTTGCTCTTGACTTGCGTATGTATCTCAGAGCAAGAGTTGATGAAATTCTTGAAAAGACATACAGCCTTATTTCAGCATACACAGAAAAAGCAGAAGAATATAAAGACGCTATCATGCCCGGCTATACACATTTGCAGAGAGCTCAGCCTATAACATTCGGTCATCATCTTATGGCTTATGCTATGATGCTTTTGCGCGATGCAGACAGACTTATTGACTGCAGAAAAAGAATGAATATCTCTCCTATCGGTTGTTGCGCTCTTGCAGGAACAACTTATAATACAGACCGTAGATATGAAGCAGAACTTCTCGGTTTTGACTCAATTGCATTAAACAGCCTTGATGGTGTATCCGACAGAGATTTCAGTGTTGAACTTATGAGCGACATTGCTCTTATTATGATGCACCTTTCAAGATTTTCAGAAGAACTTATTCTCTGGTCAAGCTGGGAATTCAAGTTTATTGAACTTTCAGACTCATACACAACAGGCTCATCAATTATGCCACAGAAAAAGAATCCCGATATGGCAGAGCTTGTAAGGGGTAAGACAGGCCGTGTTTACGGCGACCTTACAACACTTCTTACAGCATTAAAAGGACTTCCCCTTGCATACAACAAAGATATGCAGGAAGACAAGGAATGTGTTTTTGACTCTGTTGAAACTGTTATCATGTGCCTTGACAT
>JAZRPI010000147.1:0-7552 GCA_045649165.1 Eubacteriales bacterium
TGACCCTGATAATATTAAGCAGAATCTTACACAGTATGAGCTCGTTCCTGAAGAATGGGGCGGCGATGTAATTTGTGTTCCTGTTTCTGCATTGACAAAAATGGGTATTGATGACCTTCTCGAAAACGTACTTCTCGTTGCAGAAGTAAAAGACTTGAAAGCTAACCCCGACAGAAGAGCAAAGGGTATTGTTATTGAATCAAAGCTTGATAAGGGCAGAGGTCCTGTTGCTACTGTGCTTGTACAGACAGGTACACTTCATGTTGGCGACGTTGTAATTGCAGGTACGTCTGTTGGTCACGTAAGAGCAATGCTTGACGATAAGGGCAGAAATATCAAGACTGCAGGACCTTCCGTTCCTGTTGAAATTGTTGGTCTTTCTGAAGTTCCCGAATCAGGCGACGAATTCAACGCTGTTGAAGACGAAAGAATGGCTCGTACACTTGCTGACCAGAGAAAAGATAAGCAGAAAGAAGCTGCATTTAAGGCTAATTCAAAGGTATCTCTTGATGATTTGTTTGCTCAAATCAGCGAAGGTACAAAAGACCTTAACATTATCGTAAAAGCAGACGTTAACGGTAGTGCAGAAGCTGTTAAGCAGTCGCTTGAAAAGCTTTCTAACAGTGAAGTTAAAGTTAACGTTATTCATACAGCTGCAGGTGGTATCACAGAAGGCGACGTTATGCTTGCGGCGGCATCAAATGCGATTATTATCGGTTTCCACGTACGTCCCGATAAGAAAGCTATTGACTCTGCTGAAAGACAGGACGTTGAAATCAGAACTTACCGTATTATCTATGAATGTATCGAAGAAATCGAAGCAGCTATGAAGGGTATGTTGGCACCTGAATTTAAAGAAGAAGTTCTCGGCCATGCTGAAGTACGTCAGACAATTCATGTACCCAAGATTGGTACTATTGCTGGTTCTTACGTACAGGACGGTAAGATTACAAGAAATTCACAGATTCGTGTTGTCCGTGACGGTGTTATTATCTTTGAAGATAAGATAAGTTCACTCAAGCGTTTCAAAGATGACGCTAAGGAAGTTATGCAGGGCTACGAATGTGGTGTTGGTCTTGAAAAGTTCAATGACATTAAAGAAGGCGACGTTCTCGAAGCTTTTGAAATGGTTGAAGTTAAGAAATAATTGTAAAAATATGGCTGTATCAATAACGGGATACAGCCATATTTAGTAGGAATATTATGGATATATCAAAATTTTTACCCACAAACAAAAAAGAAATGGATGCTTTAGGGTGGGCAGAGCCTGATTTTGTTTACGTAACAGGCGATGCTTACGTTGACCACCCATCGTTTGGTGTTGCAATCATATCAAGAGTGCTTGAAAATGCAGGTTTTAAAGTTGCAATTCTCTCACAGCCCAATTATAAGTCTGCTGATGATTTTAAAAGATTTGGCAGACCAAGACTTGGTTTTCTTGTTACAAGCGGCAACATTGACTCAATGGTGGCGCACTATACAGTATCAAAGAAGAAGCGTTCTTATGACTACTATTCTGCAGGCGGGAAAATGGGAAACAGACCCGACAGAGCCGTAATTGTATACTGCAACAGAATAAGAGAAGCTTATGGAGATGTGCCGATAATAATAGGTGGTCTTGAAGCTTCGTTACGCCGTTTCGCTCATTATGATTATTGGGATGATAAAATCAGACGTTCAATTCTTATAGACTCAAGAGCTGACATACTTTCATACGGTATGGGCGAAAAGTCTATTACGCGTATTGCTGAATTACTTGATAAGGGTATTCCGATTAAGAAAATACGTGACGTAAGGGGAACTGCTTACGTATGTAAAGACGGCGAAAAAATACACTATGAATCTGCCGGCGGCTTTGATTTCAATGAGATTAAAGAAGATAAGAAAAAGTATGCAAAAGCATTTGCTTTGCAGTATAAAGAAAACGACTATATAAACGGTAAAGCCGTTTTAGAATATTATGACGGCAAAGTTTTGGTGCAGAATCCACCGATGCCGCCGCTTGAAAGAGAAGAACTTGATAAGGTATACAGTCTGCCTTATACGAGAGCTTATCATCCAATGTATGAGAAAGACGGCGGTGTGCCCGGTATAAATGAAGTTGAGTTTTCAATCACTCATAATAGGGGGTGCTTTGGAGCTTGTAACTTCTGTGCTATTGCATTTCATCAGGGAAGAAGCGTTCGTTCAAGAAGTATTGAATCTGTTGTTGAAGAAGCAAAAAAGATAACCGAAATGAAAGGTTTTAAGGGGTATATTCACGATGTAGGCGGTCCGACAGCGAACTTCAGATATCCGTCGTGCAGACAACAAAAAGAAGTAGGTGTTTGTAAAAACAGAAAGTGCTTAGCGCCCACTCCTTGCAAGAATTTGAAAGTCAGCCACAATGAATATATCGAACTTCTTTCAAAGGTTGAAAAATTGCCAAAGGTCAAAAAAGTATTTATTCGTTCAGGTATAAGATTTGACTATCTTTTGCTTGACAAAGACGAAAAGTTCTTTAGAAAACTTGTAAAAGACCATGTAAGTGGACAGCTTAAGGTTGCACCCGAGCATTGCTCTTCGAGAGTGCTTGGTATGATGGGCAAACCCGATTTTTCTGTGTATGAAAAATTCAGAAAACGCTTTTTTGATATAACAAAAGAAATCGGAAAAGAGCAGTATCTTGTGCCGTATCTTATGTCAAGCCACCCGGGAAGTACGCTTAAAGATGCTGTAGAACTTGCAGTATATCTGAAGAAAAGCGGTTATTCTCCCGAACAGGTTCAAGACTTTTATCCAACACCCGGCACGGCATCAACTGTAATGTATTACGCTGAAATTGACCCATTTACAGAGAAGAATGTATACGTTGCAAAATCTTATGAAGAAAAGAAGATGCAGAGAGCGCTTTTACAGTGGAACAGAAGAGAAAATCATGAAATTGTCCGTAATGCACTCGAAAAATGCGGAAGAAAAGATTTGATTGGTTTTGGTGCAGAGTATCTTGTTCCACCCGAAAGAACTACTGTGAAAAAAGACAGTGTTTCTAAGAATAGAAGAGTAAACGATAGAAATAAGAATAACAAAACTTCAAGAAAAAGCTTTCAAAAAAAGAAATAAATGAATATTTTGTAAATTTTTTGGAAATCGTTGACAAAATATAATATATATAGTATTATAATCAAGTGAAACTTTTAAAGTTTCTTCCTTGCTGTATATTAGAGTATACGGCCAAAGTCCATAAGGAGGTGTAAAAATGGAAAAATTAATGGCAGCTTACGAAACGATATTCGTTGTTGACCTTCAGAAAGGTGAAGAAGAAGCAAAAGCAGTTGTTGAAAAATTCACAAAGCTTATTGCTGACAACGGTGCTGTTGAAGAAGTAGACGAATGGGGCAAGAGAAGACTTGCATATCCCATCAACGACCTTAATGAAGGTTACTATGTACTCGTTAAGTTCAACGCTCCTGCAGATTTCATTTCTGAACTTGAACGTATTTTCGGCATTACCGAAGGTATCATGCGTTCTATCGTAGTAAAAGCAGGAAAGTAATAAGTAGAAAGAGGGGAAAATTCCATGGCGAATTTCAATTTTAACAAAGTTATTCTCGGCGGTAGACTTACTGCTGACCCTGAACTCAAGACCACAACAAACGGCATAGTTGTTACATCATTTTCTATTGCTGTATCACGCAGAGGCGCGAAAGCAGGTGACGGACAGTCACAGACAAGCGATTTCTTCAACTGCACAGCATGGAGATCAACTGCTGAATTCATTACAAGATATTTCAAGAAAGGCAGCTCTATTTGCATTACAGGTACATTGCAGAACAGAACATGGAATGACCAACAGGGCAACAAGAGATATGCTACTGATATAGTTGTTGATGAAGTTCATTTTGTTGACAGCAAGGGCGAGAATTCTCAGTATCAGAATTCGTCTGACAATTTTGGAGCACCCTCATACTCAACGGAAGCAGCCCCCGATTTTGAGGTTATTTCCGCTGACCAGGACTTGCCTTTCTAATTTAGGTAAGTTTTATTCGGCATAGCTTTATGCCTTTCATCAAATTTTATAGGAGGATTCACAAAATGGATAGAGAACAGAAACCTTTCCGTCAGGGCAACCGCAAGAGAAAAAAAGTTTGCCAGTTTTGCGCTGACAAGATTGATTATATCGATTACAAAGACACAGCTCGTCTCAGAAAATATATCAGCGAACGTTCAAAGATTCTTCCCAGAAGAATTACAGGTACATGCGCTAAGCATCAGCGTCAGGTAACAATCGCTGTTAAGCGTGCTCGTCAGATTGCGCTTTTGCCTTACGTAAGCGACTAATAATAATCACTTATAAAAAAAGACTGCATTTATTTGCAGTCTTTTTTATGTTATATTCAGGTATTTCAAATAGTTTGCTTCAGAATAGTATCTTGTGTTGTTTTTTGAATCGGTGACTGTATAATAAGTTACGCTATCTTTGGTTTTGATTTTATATTGAATATAATAATCGCCCTTGTGCAGAATATAGTTATTTGATAAAATTTCGATATTATCTTCAAATGAAATGTCAGTGAAATCAGGAATATATTCGGGTGCTAATACGGGGTGATTTTTTAAATATTTCGTTGCATCAAAGGCTCTTAGTGTGTTTTTCTTTGCATTAAGAGCTATTTTTATTGATTCGTCGTAGTTTATTATGTTTATGTTGTTTTTTTCAAAAACCGGACAAAATATATAGTAAACCGTGTTTTGATTTGTTATCTTAAATACTTGTTGGCATTTGCTTGCATAGGGGGCATAGGTATCCAAAAATACTTTTGCTTGCGTGTCGTTGTTTGTGTTGTTTTTATTGCCGTTTAAAGTGTCTGAAGATGACATACTCAGCAGTGTTTTGCCTGATGGGAATATATTTGCATACGAGTTGTTTAAGGAATAACATATAGCTTTTGGAAACAGATGGCTGCCTTTGAATTGTGTGGGCGAAAAGGTAAGGCGTAATACTTCTTTAGCAAATCCTGTTACGTCTTTTCTTTCGGCTGTGATTCTGTTTTCAAGGAGAGAATAGTTGCTCTCCATTTGTTTTAATATTTGATTATAGTATTCTGTGTTTTGTTGTTCAGTAAAATAATCTTCAAGTTGTTTGTAGCACGTTTTTGAATTGAACTTTGAGCAAATGTTTATTAAAAGAGTTTTAAATCCTTTTATCTTTTCGGTGTAATAATTGTTCTTTTCAATGTCATCCATAGGGGTTTTTGAGTATTCGCAAAGGTTTTTGAACCATTTTACAGTATTTTCGGTTGGTTCATTTGAAAGATATAAAAGGCTTTGAACAACGTTTGAATTAGAAAATATTATGCTGTTTTCGTTTTGATAATTATTCAGGCTGTATGCTTTTTCAAAAGAATTGCTTATGTTTTCAACTGATGCACAGATGTTCGTAATTATAGTCAGATTTTGCATTTGAGATTTGTTTTCATACTGTTTTTTTATATGTGAATTGTATAGTACAAAACCGACAATAATCAGCAAAAGTCCGAAGATGATTGATAACATTTTTACCATATTTTTTCTCTTAATTATATACATATTGCCCCCTTAAAACTGATTGACAACTATTATTATATTTGTTATAATAATGTTACGAAAATAATAGTATTTATAAACGTAGTAAATTATAGCAAGGAGACAAAATTATGAAACTTTTGCTAGCTATTGTAAACAAGGATGATGCTAATTACGTTAATACTGGTCTTAATAAATCGGGTTATATGGTAACGAAAATTGCATCTACCGGCGGTTTTTTAAAAAACGGCAATACTACATTTATGATTGGTGTACAGGACGAAGAAGTTGACAATGTTTTGGAAATAATAAGTCATTTTTCAAAAAAGAGAACTGTACAGATGCCGACAGATACTTTTTATGACCCAACAAATGTTCTAGCTATGCCCCAAAAGGTTACTGTGGGCGGAGCTACTGTATTTATATTAAACGTTGAAAGATTTGAACATATTTAAATGAACACACAGATGGATAGTTTTTACGGCAATGAAAAGCTGTTAAGTTTTTTCAGCACAGCCGCAGAAAACAATAAACTTGCACATGCTTATATTTTTGAAGGTGGGCGGGGCAGCGGAAAACACATGCTGGCTCGCCGTCTTGCGTGTTTATTGGCGTGTCGCAGTTTGTTTGACAGACCATGTTTTATGTGCGAATCTTGCCGTAAAATTTCTGAAGATATATCGCCTGACGTTATTGAAATTGGAATCCCAAAAGATAAGAAGACAATCGGTGTTGAACAAATAAGAGAATTAAGAACAAGCGTTTATGTAAAGCCGTCAGAAGAAGACGTGAAGGTGTATATTATATCAAACGCGGAAGCTATGACAGAACAGGCACAGAACGTTTTTTTGAAGGTTCTTGAAGAGCCACCGAAAAACGTATACTTTTTTATGCTCTGTGAAAACACTTCAAATATTCTTGCTACCGTAAAATCAAGAGCACCTATATTGAAGATGCAGCATTTTACTGATGCTGAGCTTTCTGAATATTTAATTAATAATGTTACTGCTGCAAAGACTTTGCATGATAATAATTATGAAGAGTTCAGTCTTATTGTTAGGATTTCTGAAGGTAAGATTGGACAGGCAAAAAGATTGTTGGAAGATTCTAAATCAGACAAAGCGCAGTCTAAGCACGAGAGTGCACGAAAACTGCTTGAAATGTGCGGTCAGAGTAACAGCTATGCTGATTTGCTTCTTTTCGTTCAGTCAATGGCTTCTACAAGAGATGTTCTTATGGACGTACTTTTGTATGCTATGTATGCTGTAAGAGACCTTATGGCAGTAAAAAAGACCGGAAATGAAGACGTTTCAATGCTTTTTTATAATGATTATGAGTATGCTTGCAGTGTAGCTTCAAGTTTTACAGCTGCGGGCGTTATGAAGATATATGATGAAATTTGCCGTACACGCAATGAGACTATGCTTAATGCAAATCTCAATATTTTACTGACTAACTTAGCGTGTGAGTTGAAAAGGGCGGCAAATATTTGACAAAAGAAAACTTTTCCGTTTTGACAGCGGCGGAAAAGAAATGAAAAAAATATAGCTGTAAGGAACAGGAAGATTATAATGGATAATAAAAAAGAAATGGTAGAACTGCCTGAAAAGGTTGAAGTTATTGGCGTTAGATTCAGACAGACGGGGAAGATTTATTATTTTGCCCCCAATGGAATGAAGATTGACTTGAACGAAAACGTTATTGTTGAAACAGCGCGTGGCCTTGAATACGGTCAGACTGTTGCGGCAAATAAATTTGTTCCCAATACTGAAATAGTCCCCCCGCTTCGTAAGGTTGTCAGAAAGGCAACGAAAGAAGATGATACCCACCACGAAAAGAATAGCGAAAAAGAAAAAGAAGCTTTTGAGATTTGCTTGCAGAAAATAGAAAAGCATAATCTTGAAATGAAGCTTATTGAAGTTGAATATACATTTGATAACAACAAACTTTTGTTCTACTTCTCAGCAGAAGGAAGAGTTGACTTCCGTGAACTTGTAAAAGACCTTGC
>JAZRPI010000148.1:0-9132 GCA_045649165.1 Eubacteriales bacterium
TTTCTTCTTTGCTTGAAAAAGACACCCTTATCGTTTCAACACTCAGCTGTCAGTTTATAAGTAACGTTCCGTCGGCAATACTGCTGTCACGTTTTACGACTGATTACCCTTCACTTCTGCTCGGCGTTAATATAGGCGGAACGGGAACACTCATCGCTTCCCTTGCAAGTTTGATTACTTTCAGCGAATTCAGATTTCTGCACCCCGAACAGACTAAAAAATATCTTGCAATTTTTACGGGACTTAACGTAGCATTTCTTGTAATTATGACAGCTTTTGTGAAAATTTTCATGTAAAAATAAAAGCGGAGTGAAAATCACTCCGCTTTTTTTATTTTCTTTTTTGCTTTTATGTAGTCCATTCCTTTTACGTACAGCCACGATACAATTATTGACAACACCAACGTCAACAAGAAACGCGTGATATATGTAAAACCGAAAATTTTGTCAACAAAAAACAATACCAATACGTGAGAAATATAGATTATATCCGAATTTTTTCTCAGTGTTTTTGTCTTAACTTTTTCAAGTATTTTCGGACTGTATACAAAAGTCAGAATAAACAAGAAGATTGCCGGGAAATAGTTGAAAAGCGTTACGTCGCAGGTAATCAACTCGCCACCGAAATGTCGTAACATAATACATTCAGCTAAAGACACACCAAACGATATTATTGACAAAACTATACAGCTTACTTTTGACAGCTTCATTACACCCTTGTGTTCATAGATAAACTTACCTATCAAAAGCATGGGCAGAGCGAAAAACAAAGCGTGACGCGGACCGCCTAAAAAATTAACCCCTTTTCCAATCAGTCCTACTATTCGGAAATTGCTTAAGCTTGTAAAAACATATCTGTATTCATCATAATATGCGCCGATTACAATTAAAATTACAGCGGCAATCGGATATAACTTCTGATACAACTTATTTATAAAAGGTATTTTTTCAAAAGCTAAACAAAGACACAAAGCAATTATCAAAGCGCACAAATACCACAGATGATGATATCCGAATATGAGCGAGTGCTTAACAAAATACGCGCTTTCGCCTATATACGTCGGAATGTATATCAAAGACGATATAACATATAGGACTGCGATGCGTTTTATGTATTTTATTTTCCCCTTTGTTTCAAACGAAGCAAAGAAATAGCCCGAAGATATTATAAACAAAGGAACACAGAATCTGAAAAACCACTGTGCATAAAAGAAATTTATAGATTCATTCGGTACAAGCGGCAAACAGTGTGATGCAAGAACAAGCAGTGCTGCAATATATTTAAAAATATCCAGCAGTTTATTTTCTTTTGACATTGTTTTTTGCCTTTCTTTTTATTCGACTATTACGTAATATGCAGAAGTTATTCCGCCGGGGCCTTCAACAATTACAAATGTTTCGCCGGCTGAAACACCTTTGACAACCAAGCCGTCGCCAACTGCGACTTCAGTATTCTGCGAATATATTACAACATTTCTCCACGTCTGCGCAGACTGCGGTGTAGCTCCACCGCCAACCTTGATGCGAAGAGTTTTGTTGTTGAGAGTCAAGCCGTCAGAATATTTGAGAGCTTCAATATCCTGCTTATACTTTTCAGGAATCTGGTCAGGCCCTGACATATCAACTTCTTCTCTATCGTCTTGCATATCACTCTGCATTTGATTTTTCACGTCTTCAAATCCTTGCTGAATGGCTGAATAGTTTTCATCAAAATTGCTGTCATTGTTGTTTTTGCCACCCAAAATCATTGACATAGCTGTTGTAAATATAATTCCAAATATCAGAACAAAAGCGCAAGAAGCAATAATAATTGCAGTCTTGGTCTTTTTGCCAAACAAAGACTTTATTGTCCTGATATCTCTTACCGGGATATCGGGCATATCTTCCGCCATATTGACATCGCTCAATATTTCATTTTCCAACGTCTTTTTTTCGTATGTAGACATTTCTGTATGCGCTTTGACTGAAGAAATCAAGCCCTGCACTTCCGAAGAAATCTCGTCCATAACGGTAATAGGCAAAATCTGGTCTGTGCTTATATAAAGCTCAAACTCGTCTGTCAGTACTACTTCTTCAAGCTTTATCGGGATTATAAATCTTTTATAATTGATAGCTCTTTCTACTTCTTTTGCCACCCATTGAGATTTTATTGAGTTTTCAGTCAAAAGCAAAACAAAGCAAGAACAGTTCTTGATTGCCTTATTGATTACCTGAGCATATTTACTGCCGACAGGAATATCGTCAGGCGCAACCCAACTGTCAACATTGTATCTGCTGAAAAGATGTCTGAATTCGTCTACCTTATCTCTGTCTTTTGAGCTGTAACTGAAAAACACGTATCCCACAATAATTCCCCCGAATAACACAATTATTGATTTATTTTAACATATTATTTATCAAATGTAAACCTATAGTGAATATGTTTCTTTTCTTGGGCGGACAATAAAATCGTAAGTTTATTGTATATAAATAAAGAATATGAAGCCTGTTTGTGAAAAAGGGTAAAAAACTCTTGACAATATTATTATAATATGATATAAATTTTTATGAATGTTTGTGTGCTTGTGTAGTAATTTGTGGGGCAAACAAAACGTTGTTTGAATCGCAAATTACTTGCATAAGTAACACAAATAAAAATCAAAAGAAAGAGGAAAGAAAAATGAAAAAGATTCTCGCTCTCATTTTGTGCATCTGCATGGCTCTCACACTCGTAGCTTGCGGTACACAGAAAGACAACAACGCAGACAACGACGCTGACAAGAACAACGAAGTTGTAAAAGAAGCTGAATACAAACTCGGTATGGGTGTTGTTGTAAACATGGACAGCTCAAAGACAGGCAACGCACAGGTTGACGCTACTGTTGCAACAGTTGTAACAGACGCTGAAGGCAAAATCGTTGTTTGCCGCATTGATGTTGCTCAGAACAAGATGAATGTTGCTGACGGTGCAGTTGAAGCTGACAAGACATTCAAAACAAAGATGGAACTCGGTGACGAGTACGGCATGGCTGGCAAAGTTGACAACAACGACGACGGCGTTATGCTCGAATGGTACGAACAGACAAAAGCTTTCGAAAAGTATGTAGAAGGCAAAACAGCTGCTGAAGTTGAAGCTATCGAAACACAGGAAGCTAAGGGTCACCTTATCGCTGTTGACAAGGCTCTTCTCGATGCAGGTTGCTCAATGCAGATTACAGACTTCATCTCTGCAGTAGCTGCTGCTTGCAAGGATGAACAGGGTATGTCATTCAAGACAGCAAAAGAATTCACACTCGGCGTTGCTGCTGTAACAGAAGCTGCTGATTCTAAGGCTGCAACAGCTGACGAAGCTGGTCTCGCTGCTATGTACACAGACTTCGCTGCAACAGTTGTTGCTGAAGGCAAGATTATCGCTGCTCTCTACGACGCTATCCAGCCCAAGATTGCTATCAACGCTGCTGGCGAAATCGGCGACAAGACATACACAGCTACAAAGCGTAACCTTAAGGAAAACTACAACATGTCAACTTACGGCGCAAGCATGGACCCCAACGGCGACGGCAAGGTTAACGAATGGTACATCCAGTCTGAAATCTTTGCAAAGCACGTTGTTGGTATGACTGCTGACGAAGTTGCTAACATGGAAACAGCTGCAAACAGCATCGGTTACCAGATGTCAACAGACACAGAACTCGTTGCTGCAGGTTGCACAATCCAGATTACAACTACAAAGGCTGTAATGGCTCAGGCTGCTAAGAACGCAAGATAACAAATAACGAATATTAATAGGAGAGTAGAATTTGAAACGTTTCAAAATTCTATCGTGCCTATGTGTGCTATGTTTGGGGTTGCTCGTCTTTATCACGGGCTGCCCTAAATCTACGCATAAGGCTGAACCTAAGGGGATGATGTATTTTTCCTTCTTTGATACTGTGTCTTATATTCACAGCTATATGGACGATTCTCAGGAAGAATTCGAAAGTAGATGTGCAGGTGTATCAGAAATTTTGGGAGAGTATCATCGCCTTTTTGACATTTATTATGAACATACAGGAGTCAACAATCTGCGTACAATTAACCTTAACGCAGGTAAAGAAGCAGTAAAAGTTGACCAAAAATTGATTGATTTCCTACTTTATGCCAAGGAAGTATACAAAACTACCAACGGCGAAATGAATATTATGATGGGCTCGGTGCTGCAAATTTGGCACAATCATCGTGAAGAAGCGAGCAATAATCCAAAAGACGCGAGTATTCCATCAAAAGAAGTGCTTGAAGAAGCAATGAAGCATACTGACATTTCTTGTCTTGAAATTGACGAGAAAAATTTGACTGTACGTATTTCTGACCCGAATGCTTCAATTGATGTAGGTGCTTTGGGTAAAGGCTACGCTACTGAAAAAGCAGCCGAGTATTTGTACAGTATTGGTGCAAAAAGCTACGTTTTGAATATCGGCGGCAACATCCGTATAATCGGACAAAAGCCGGACGGTACAGGCTGGGGTACAGGTATAAAAGACCCCAAAGACCCTGAACAGTACGCACTAAAGATTACAATTTCCGACACTTCGTGCGTTACTTCGGGTGACTACGAAAGATATTTTATTGTTGACGGCAAAAAGTATCATCACGTTGTAGACAAAGATACGCTGATGCCTTCAACACATTTTAGCTCAGTATCGGTAATAACCAAGAATAGCGGACTTGCAGACGCTTTATCAACCGCTCTTTTTGCTATGAGCTATGAAGACGGACTTAGTCTTGTCAAAAAAATCGGAAACGTTGAAGTCGTGTGGATTACACCCGATGGAACTCAGTATTATACTGACGGTATTTCCGATATGCTTTTGAAATAAGCATTTTAAACTTTGAAAACAATTTACATTGTATATAAATAAAAAATAACATATAAAATGGAGGGGATTTGGTTTTGAAAAAAGATATTTCATCTTTGCACGTGCCTCACAATAAGCATACGGCAGCTTGTGTTCCTGTGCGTATAGATACGCCCAAGGAAGTCATACTGCCCATGAATATGCATTCAGGTAACGATGCCGAACCTATCGTAAACGTTGGCGACCACGTAAAAGTTGGTCAGCTTATCGCAAGAGAAGAAGGAAGATTTTCTTCTCCTGTACATGCAACTGTTTCAGGTACAGTTGTTGAAATCGCTCCGATGCCTACTGCAAGCGGTAAAGACACAATTGCAATTCGCATTGAAAGCGACGGCAAAATGGAAGTTGCCGAAACCGTAAAGAAACCCGAAATTACTGACTGTGACAGTTTTCTTCAGGCAGTAAGAGACGGCGGTATCGTCGGTCTTGGTGGTGCTGCTTTCCCGACTTGGGCAAAGTTCAATGAAGCTACAAACCCTGATTACAAGGTTGACACAGTTCTTATCAACGCTGCGGAATGTGAACCTTACATTACAAGTGACCACAGAATGATGCTCGAACATCCTGAGCTCATCGCAGACGGTATTGAATATCTTCGTAAATATATGAATCAGTACCTTGGAAATGCAGTATTCAAAATCTGTATTGAAAAGAACAAGGCTGATGCAATCGAAGTTCTCAAAAAGACTTTCAAGGGTGTAGATTACGTAGTAGTCCACGAACTTAAGACAATTTATCCGCAGGGCGCAAAACAGGTTATGCTTTACAACGCGACAGGCAGAGTAGCCGTTGCAGGTAAGCGTTTCCCTTCTTTCGGTGCTCTTATCATCAACGTATCTTCTCTCGCAAAAATGGCTGAATACTTGAATACAGGTATGCCCCTTGTTGAAAGAATAGTTACTGTTGACGGTCCGGCTGTGGACAAGCCCATGAACCTTATCGCTCCTATCGGTACACGTATCAGTGAGCTTCTCAAGATTACAGGCCTTAAGTCAGAACCTGGAAAAGTTATTGTCGGCGGTCCTATGAACGGTACTGCTATTTACTCTGTTGACGACCCGATTGTTAAGGTTGCCAACGCCGTACTCGTATTTGACGAAAAGAACGCAGTTCTTCCTGAAGCTTCTGCTTGTATCAACTGCGGACGTTGTATTGAAAAATGCCCTGTTAACATTATGGTATCTGAAGTTGGCAAGGGACTTAAGATTAAGGACGAAGATGAAAAAGCAAAGGTTCTTATTGAATCAGGCGTACGTCAGTGCGTTGACTGTGCTTGCTGTTCTTACGTATGTCCTGCAAACCGTCCTTTGATTCAGAAGAACTGGGAAGCAAAATCTTTCCTTAAGAAATATGCAGCGGCTCAGAGAGAAAAAGAAGGGGGTAAAAAGTAATGGGTAAACTTCACATCTCATCAACACCCCACATTCATCAGAAGGGGTCATCTACAAGAAACATTATGCTTGATGTATGTATAGCAATGCTCCCCGCAACAGTTGCAGGTATTGTTATTTTCGGCATCAGTGCACTCTGGACTGTTCTTACTTGCATTATAAGTGCAGTTCTTGCAGAGTTTATTTTCAATCTCTGCGTACATAAAAAACAGACAATCGGCGATTTCTCCGCTGTTGTTACAGGTCTTTTACTCGCATTGAATATCAGCACAGCTGTTCCGCTCTGGCAGGCAGCTATCGGCTCAATCTTTGCTATTATCGTAGTAAAATGCTTCTTCGGCGGTCTTGGTAAAAATATCGTAAACCCCGCTATCACAGCTCGTGTGTTTATGCTTCTTACATTCGGTCAGGTTGGTGCAGTAGCCCTTCCTAAGATTGTTGAAATCGAAGCAAGTGCAACACCCCTTGCAGCTCTCAATCAGGGCGCAGAAGTTGCAGCTAAGGAAGCTCCTACACTTTTGAACTTATTCTTAGGTCTCCACGGCGGTGCAATCGGTGAAACTTGCGCACTCGCTCTTATCATCGGCTTTATTTACCTTGTTGCTCGTAAGGTAATTCAGTGGTACGTTCCCGTATCATTTGCGGCAACAACGTTCCTTTGTTACTTCTTGTTCTGTGGCTTCGATGCAGTATTTGCTCTCCAGCACGTACTCGCAGGTGGTTTATTGCTCGGCGCAATCTTTATGGCAACAGACTACGTAACAACTCCTAACACAGGTTTAGGCCGCGTTGTATTCTGTGTTGGCGCAGGTCTTTTGACATTCGCTATCAGACAGTTCGGTATGTATCCCGAAGGCGTATCAATAGCAATTCTTACAATGAACTTGCTCACTCCCTTCATTTATGACTTTACAAAGAAAAAACCGTTGGGAGGTATCAGATAATGAAACTTTTGAAAACACTTTCTATACTTCTCGTAATTATTGTTGTATTCAGCGGCGCTATGTTTGCTCTTAACCTTTATACAGGTCCTATCATTGAATCAAACAATGCTGGTGCTGAATTCGCTCCCCTTTTGTCCGTAATGCCCGAAGGCTCAGCTTTCGACGGCGAAGCGCTTATTTACAGTGCAGAAAATGCAGGTAATTCTTCACTTAAAGACGTACCCGCAAGCGTTCTTTCAATTTATAAAGAAGCAAACGGACAGGGTTATGCAATCCGTTGTACAGCTGAATCAAGCTATTCAACAGCTCCCATGGAAATCACAATCGGTATTTCTGCTGACGGTAAGATTTGCGGAATCCAGATTGACTCTTACAACGATACGGCAAGCTTTGACTTCCGTACAAAAGACCCCAACTACTTGCCTTCATACATCGGTCAGGACTCAACATTGGCTGATGTTAGCATAGTTGCAGGTTCAACATTCTCTTCAACAGCATTTAAAAATGCAGTAAGCGAAGCTATGAACGTACTCGCTGCAAACGATATGATTGCCGCAGGTGTTAAGAGCGACGCTCAGATACTTGAAGAACTTATTCCTACAGTAGCTCCCGGATATACAAAACTTGCTGAATCAACAACTTCAGGCAATATCCAGAAGGCTCTCAAGGCTGAAAACGATACAGGTTTTGCTTACCTTATCACAGAAGGCGAAGCAACTTATCTTGCAGTTGTTAACGCTATGGGCGTTTGCAAGGTATACGATACAGAAGGTGCAGACGTTACAACAGCTCACGAAGCAGTTGCAACAGAAGCTAAGACTCAGGCAGCAGCTAACCAGACTAAGTACGATGAAGCTCTTGCTACAAAGCTTGGCAGAATGATGGAAGGCGCTACTGAAATTACAGCTATCGAACTCGATACATTCAATACAGTAGTTGCAGCGGCAAGCTTCAAACTTGGAGATGCTACTTACTATGGCTTCTATTCAAGAAGCATCGGCTTCCACCAGATGGACGTTTATATGATTATTGATGAAAACGGCGCAATTGCTGGTATGGATGCAAAACAGTTTATCTTTGATGAAGAATACTTCATGGCATTCGGCGGTATGGACGTAACAGCATATAAGCAGGGCTTCGTTGGCTCAACGGCTGAAACATGGTCAGACGATACAGCTGTTATCGCAACAGCTACTATGACTTCAAACGCTGTTAAAGAATCAACCAAGGATGCATTCGCATCATTTAATTCTATCAAGAACGGAGGAGAACAGTAATGAAAAAGACAAAGACATCATACCTTCTCAGAGGTACTCCTTCCGCATTGTTGGTGCTCGGTGCAGGTTTCGTTATGGCATCCAGTGCAGACATTCGTGCAGCTCTCGGTATGGGTGCTGCTGTACTTGCTGCATTGCTTCTCTCATCTATCGTAATCTCAGCACTTCACAAGATTATTCCCGCATACGCAAAAATGCCCGCTTATCTTTTGATAATCACAGGCTTTGTTTCACTTATTTCAATGCTTATGGAAGCTCACTTCCCCATCGTTGTTGATATGCTCGGCGTACACCTTGCAACACTTTCTGTAAGTGCTGTAATCTACCGCGACGCTGAAGAAGTTGCAGACCACAACGGCGAAGCATACTCTATCACAACAGCAATCGTTACAGGTATTTTCTTCACAGTTGTTATGGCAGTTTGCGCTATAATCCGCGAAGTTATCGGTAACGCTACAATCTGGGGTCAGCCCATCGCATTTATGCAGGATTATAAGATTTCAGCCATCGCAGGTGCGTTCGGCGGTTACCTTGTTCTTGCAATCGTTATGGCTGTTATTAACAAGCTCACAGGCTTGCATCATCACGAAAAAGAAGAAAAGGAGTGCAAGTAATCAATGGATATTAAAGTTATTCTCGGAATTCTC
>JAZRPI010000149.1:0-1694 GCA_045649165.1 Eubacteriales bacterium
CCTTGCCACCAGTTTGTAGGCGAAGAAGAATACAAGCTTGGCGACATCTGGCAGGGCGTTACAAACACAAAGGCACAGTGCGAATTTGCTTCGTGCAACGTATATGCACGTCCCGACTGCGCTGACTGTTGGGCAAAATTATACTGCTCTGGTGGTTGTGCGGCTAATGCTTACCACTCAACAGGCTCTGTTACAGGCGTATACAAATATGGTTGCGAACTGTTCAAAAAGAGAATGGAATGCGCAATTATGGTTGAAATTGTACGTACACTGAAAAGAAAACAGAAAAACTAGCCTAAGAAAGGACAAGGCTTATGGATACGCCTATTTGCGATTTCGTAAAAGAATATGCAATCAAAAACACCGCGCGTCTTCATATGCCCGGTCATAAAGGAAAAGATATTTTAGGCTTTGAAAAATATGACATAACCGAAATCAAAGGTGCCGACAGTCTTTACGAAGCTGACAGTATAATTGCTGAAAGCGAAAAGAACGCTTCTCTGCTCTTTGACTGCGACACTTTTTATTCAACCGAAGGCTCATCACTCTGTATAAGAGCTATGATGTATCTTGCCGTGCTTTACGCTAAGGCTCAAAATAAAGAACTTTTGGTATTTGCAGGCAGAAACGCTCACAAAACTTTTATCAGCGCATCTGCATTACTTGGTTTTGATATTGAATGGCTCAAACAGGATAAAAACACGTCTTACCATTCTTTTTCCGTTGATTTCCACGAGTTTGAAAAAAACTTATATGAACACAGCGACAAAACAAAAGTTGTTTATATCACTTCCCCCGACTATCTCGGAAATATCGCAGATATAAAGAAAATATCAAAAATATGCAAAAAGTATAACGCACTTCTTTTTGTAGACAACGCTCACGGAGCATATTTGAAGTTTCTTGAGAATTCTCAGCACCCCATAGACTGCGGTGCTGATATATGCTGTGATTCTGCTCACAAGACTTTACCCGTACTGACGGGTGGCGCATATCTGCACATTTCAAAAAATACAAATCCAATTTTTAAAACAAATGCAAAGAACGCTCTATGTCTTTTTGGCTCAACAAGTCCGTCATATCTTATTTTGCAGTCGCTTGATATGGCAAATAAAACTTTAGAAAAAGAATATAAAGACAGATTAAAAAAGGTTATTACACATATAGATGATTTGCGTAATACTTTGATAAATAGCGGATATACTTTATACGGAAATGAACCGCTGAAAATCACAATACAGACAAAAAAATACGGCTATACAGGCTATGATTTTGCAGAACTATTAAGACAAAATAATATTGAATGTGAATTTGCCGACCCCGATTTTGTTGTATTTATGCTGTCGCCGAATACTAATGATGCAGAAATAACATATTTAACAAAAGTTTTGCTTAACATACCAAGGCAAAATGAAATAAACACAGTTCCCCCTACTATGCATCTTCCAAGTAAAAAAATGTGTGTACGCGATGCCGTTATGTCGCAGTCAGCTTTGTTACCTGTAAAAGAATGTATAGGAAAAACGGTTGCAATAACAACAGCCGCTTGTCCCCCCGCAATACCGATTGTTGTTTCGGGCGAAGTTATTGACGAGTATTCAGTAAAATGCTTTGAATATTACTCTATCGACAGCGTATACGTTGTTATGGAATAACGCTTGATTTTTACGATTATTATGCTATAATCAATATAG
>JAZRPI010000150.1:0-4606 GCA_045649165.1 Eubacteriales bacterium
TGTCAGCGCCTTTTGCATTAAGAATAACGAAAAGTTCACTAAAGTTAGCACCGCCTGTTGCAAGGCTGATTAATGGTGTGATAAGGTCGTTTACAAGTGATGTTACGATTTTGCCGAATGCGCCGCCGACTACAACACCGACTGCCATATCAATTACGTTACCTTTGAATGCAAATTCTTTGAATTTTTTAAACATGGTTTTTTCCCCTTTTATTTATATATTTAATAATTTGTCAAAATGGTCCATATAAGCCTTTTCAAAAAGGAATTTAAGTCTGTCTGTTCTGCCTTTCATATACAAAAACGCAAAGAGAGACTCAAGCCCTGTCGCGCGTCTGTATTCTACGGCAGTAGCAGACTTGGGAGTATTCCCTTTTGAGTTTCTTCCCCTTTTGAAAAAACTCATTTCTTCTTCATCAAGAAGGTCTATTATATTATTCATAGCGTTGCTCTGCTCGGTAGCTCTAACAAAAGTTCTCGCCATATTGTTGAGTCTGCCGACGTCGGTTACACCACTTTCAATTACCTTTTCGCGCACCATAATTTCAAGCACGGCATCGCCGAGATATGCTAACGTTGCGCCGTTCAATTCTTCAGGTATCATTACTTTCTCCTGTATGTTTATTCAAGTGATATTATACCATACCTTTTTTGTTAACACAACAATATTTTTTATTTTTTGACTCACATTTTTTTGACAACAGTAGGACAAGGTTGTATAATATATGATATAAACAGCCACTAAGGAGTATTTATGAATATAGAAAAAGACCTGTGGACTTACTTGTCAGAAACAGAAAAACCTATCGTTATGTACGGAATGGGCAACGGCGCTGACAAAATTCTTGAACGGTTTGAAAAATATAATATAGAAGTTTCTGACTTTTTCGCAAGCGACGGCTTTGTAAGGGGTCACAGTTTTCATGGAAAGACGGTACTTTCTTTTAGTGAGATAAAAGAAAAATACGAAGATTTTATTATAATTCTTTCGTTTGCTTCAAGCCTTGATAATATGTTGTCATATTTTTATGAGCTTGATGAAAAGTATGAAATGTATGCCCCCGACGTACCAGTAACAGGCGAAGGCACTTTTACTCTTGAATACTACAAAGAAAACGAAGAAAACTTCAGAAGTGCAAGAGAATTACTGTCAGACGATTTTTCAAAAAAGGTGTTTGACAATGTTATAAAGTTTAAGCTGACAGGCAAGATTTCATATTTAAGAGAAATTGAAACAGAACCTTCAGAACAATGGGAAAATATACTTGACCCCAATAGCTGCGAAGTTTGCGTAGACGCCGGCGCATATAACGGCGATACCGCAAGAGAGATGCTCAGAGAGTGCGAGAATATAAAGAAAATATATGCCCTTGAGCCCGACAGAAGAAACTTCAAAAAACTGTCTGCATTTGCGGAAACCGATGGGCGTATAACCCCAATACAAGCAGCATCATGGAACGAAGATACCACCCTTGATTTTGACGACAGCGGCAATCGAAATGCAAATATTTTTTCATCATTTTCAAAGAAAATTGTAAGCGTTGAAGCAAGAAAGATTGACAGTATATGTAACAACACCGCCGACTACATTAAATATGACGTAGAAGGCGCAGAAAGACTTGCTCTGCTTGGCAGTAAACAGACTATTGAAAACAGTTGTCCCGACTTGCTTGTTTCTGTTTATCACAGAAATGAAGATTTGTTTGATTTGCCGATGCTTATAAAAGAATTAAATTCAGAATATAAGCTCACTTTACGCAAATTTAAATATGTTCCCGCATGGGATTTGAACCTATACGCGACAAAAAAATAAAACAAAAAAGACACATCGTTTTGATGTGTCTTTTTTTCGCTTTCTTTCGCAGAAAGTTTGGCAAAGAAAACTTCCCGCTTTTTTGGAAAAAAGCTTGGCAAAAAACTTGCAAAATCGGTTTTCAAAAATGGTGAAGTATATATACTCAACTTCCGCAAACTAAAGCAGGTTCTAAGGGGCGCGCCCCTTAGTCGTTTTGGGGGTTCTCGTGAACGTCAGTCCCAACAATGCGGACGACCAATGGTCGCCCCTACAATACTATTTCTCATTTGCAGAAATATAATTACTGCACCATTTCGTGTAACGCTTTTATAGCGTCTTTAAGCCCGCCGACTTGGTCAATCAGCCCACAGTCAACGGCTTCCTGCCCTTCAAGGACAGTGCCCATATCTGTTGCAAGTTCGTCCTTTGCGAGCATCATTTCGCGAAGACGATTTATATCAATATTTGAATGACTTTCAACAAATTTTAATATTCTTTCTTGCATTCGGTTAAAATAGTTATAGGTCTGCGGCGCACTTACGACAAGCCCCGTTGTTCTGACAGGGTGTACCGTCATTGTAGCAGACGGCACGATGAAAGATTTACGCGCTGATACGGCAAGCGGAACACCGATAGAATGACCGCCGCCAAGCACTATTGAAACGGTAGGCTTTTCCATACTTGCAATCATTTCAGAAAGCGCAAGTCCCGCTTCAACGTCGCCACCGACTGTATTGAGTATTATAAGAAGTCCGTCTATTTCGTTGTCTTCTTCAACCGACACAAGCAAGGGGATTATCTGCTCATACTTAGTAGCTTTCTGGTCACTCGGCAAAAAATAATGCCCTTCTATCTGACCGATTACGGTCATACAGTGAAATGTTTTTCCGTCCGATTTTGTCGTTACGGAATTACTCATCATTACGTTTTCAAGATGTAGATTCTCGGCTTTCTCTTTATCTACTTCATTTGACTGCTGGTTTTCGTTGTCTGACATATTGTTTTTTCTCCCTTAATTTTTTGTTAAATAATGCGAAAATATGGCAAAAAAATATTTATTTCTCTTTACTTTTGTTTTCTTTTATAGTATAATTATTTTTGATTATGATTATTCAAAAAGTTTTTATACTATAATGGAGGATACAAATATGGAAAACAAGGTTCTTGTTGAAACTTCCGCAAGACACGTACACCTTTCTGCAGAACACATTGAAGCATTGTTCGGCAAGGGTGCTACACTCACAAACAAAAAAGAACTCAGCCAGCCCGGCCAGTATGCGTGCGAAGAAAGAGTTAAGCTCGTTGGCCCCAAGAAAGAAATTGCAAACGTAATTATTCTTGGTCCTGCACGTCCTGCAACACAGGTTGAAATTTCTTTCACAGACGCTCGTACACTTGGTGTATCAGCTCCTGTTAGAGAAAGCGGCGACGTTGCAAACACACCCGGACTTAAGCTCGTTGGCCCTGCAGGCGAAGTAGAACTCGCTGAAGGCGTTATTATTGCAAAGAGACACATTCACCTTACTCCCGAAGCTGCTGAACAGTTCAACGTTCAGGACAAGGAAATCGTTAAGGTTAAGATTGATTCTGAAAGAACAACAATCTTTGACGACGTTGTAATCAGAGTAAGCGAAAAGTTCGCTCCCGCTATGCACATTGACACAGACGAAGCTAACGCTGCTTGTGCTTTCGGTGCTTGCTACGGCGAAATTATTAAATAATTACTTTTAGACAAAATTATATTATTCCATAAGGAGATACAATCATGAGCAAAGAATTTTCTTGTGAATATGCCATGAGCACAGAAGTTGCTAACATGGGCTGTGTCACAAAGGGTTGCGACCATGGTCCTGCTCCCATTCCGGAAGAAGGCCAGTGGATTCAATCAAAACAGATTACTGACATTTCAGGTTACACACACGGTATTGGCTGGTGTGCACCTCAGCAGGGTGGCTGTAAGCTTTCCCTTAACGTTAAGAACGGTATTATCGAAGAAGCTCTCGTAGAAACAATCGGTTGTTCCGGTATGACTCACTCAGCAGCTATGGCAGCTGAAATTCTTCCCGGCAAGACACTTCTCGAAGCTCTCAATACTGACCTTGTTTGCGATGCTATCAACACAGCAATGCGCGAACTCTTCTTACAGATTGTTTACGGTAGAACACAGTCTGCTTTCTCTGAAGGCGGTCTCGTTATCGGTGCAGGTATGGAAGACCTTGGTAAAGGCGCTCGTTCAATGGTAGGTACAATGTACGGTACAAAGGCTAAGGGCGTTCGTTACCTTGAAATGACAGAAGGTTACTGCACAAGAATGGCGCTTGACGCTAACGATGAAGTTATCGGTTATGAATTCGTTTCACTCGGAAAGATGACCGACCTTATCAAGAAGGGTGTTGAACCCAATGAAGCTTACAAACAGTCTATGGGTACTTACGGACGTTTTGCAGACGCTGTTAAGTATATCGACCCCAGACACGAATAATAAAGGAGGAAAAACGTAATGGCACATTTTGAAGGTTATGAAAGACGTGAGGCTAAGATTCTCGCGGCTCTTAAAGAATACGGCATTTCCTCTATTGATGAATGTAAGGAAATATGCGCTGCAAAAGGCATTGACCCCTACAAAATCGTTGAAGAAACACAGCCTATCGCATTTGAAAACGCTAAGTGGGCTTACACAGTAGGCGCTGCTATCGCAATTAAGAAGGGTTGCACAAAAGCTGCTGACGCTGCTGCCGCTATCGGTATCGGTCTTCAGGCTTTCTGTATCCCCGGCTCTGTTGCTGAAAACCGTAAGGTTGGTCTCGGCCA
>JAZRPI010000151.1:0-9452 GCA_045649165.1 Eubacteriales bacterium
AATACAACAGAAATTGCTATTTTAGTCCTATTATTCGTATTATTTATTGTAGGGGGCGGCTATTTCGGCGGTTCTGAAAGCGCTTTCTCCGCAATGAACAAGATTCGTATCAAATCTAAGGCAGACAATGGCGACAAAAAAGCTAAAAATGCGATGTTTGTTGCAAACAATTTTGAGAAGGCTTTGACCACTCTCTTGATTGGTAACAACATTACTCACATCGCAGCGGCTTCAGTTGCTACACTTTTGGCATCAAAATTCTTTGATATAAACAATAGTGTAGTTTCATTTGTTTGTACCATTGTTACAACATTTATTGTATTTCTTTTCAGTGAAATGATACCGAAAAGCTATGCAAACGACAGAAGTGAATCAACAGCGTTGACATATTCAGGCTCGCTGAGATTTTTGATGAAGCTTTTGTATCCGTTTGCCGTATTCTTCGAATGGATATCAGGTCTCTTTATGAAGCTTATATCGAGATTTGTAAAGAACGAGCAGCAGCCGTCAATTACCGAAGAAGAGCTTTATGATATCATTGACACTATCGAAGAAGAAGGCGTTATGGACGAAGAACAGGGCGACTTGATGAAGTCTGCGCTTGAGTTTTCGGGTACAATGGCAAAAGACGTTATGACAATGCGCGATGATATCTGTGCTATTGATGCTTCTTTGCCTAACGACAAGCTACTTAAGATTATAAGAGAATCTGTTCATACAAGACTTCCCGTTTATGAAGGTTGTCTGGACAATATAATTGGTATAATTCAGATAAGAACGTTTATAAAGGCTTATTTGAAAAATCCCGAAGTTGACATAAGAAAACTTGTTATGCCTGCATTCAAGGTAAATCCCAACGCTATGATTGACGATTTGCTTTCTGAAATGCGTCAGCATAAATTTTATCTCGGTATCGTATCCGAGAACGGAAGTACGTTGGGTCTTGTAACCATTGAAGACTTCCTTGAAGAATTGGTTGGTGAAATCTGGGACGAAGACGACGTTGTTGACAACGACTTCGTAAAACTCGGCGGAAACAGAACACAGGTTAACGCTCACTTCAAAATGGGCGAATTGTATCGCAGACTCGGTATAAACCTACGCCGTTCGGCAGATTATGACAGACCTTTGCTTTCAATAGTGATAGAGCATTTCGGCCGTCTTCCCGAAGAAGAAGAGTCATTTATCTATCGTAATATGGAAATAACAATAGAAACAGTTGAAAACAACTTTGTAAAAAACGTTGTTATAAGACTTCTTTCACCTGCTGAAATAGCAGAACTGTCCGGCAAGAATAACAAGCCGGCAGAAGTTTGAGAAAGGGGGCTTAGAGTATGGTAACGAATATTATTATAATCGTACTTATGGTTATCCTTTCAGCTTGTTTCTCTGCATCTGAAATATCTTTCAACTCAGCAAACAAAATGCGCTTGAAAAAGGCGAGCGAAGACGGAAAGAAATCTGCAACACTTGCTTATAACATAATAAACAAGTTCAACACAGCCCTTTCTGCAATTCTTATTGGTAACAACCTTGCCAACATCGCGGCGTCAACGTGTGCTACGGTTATTGCTATGGCGCTTATCAAGGACGATAACGTCGCATCTGTTGTTTCAACGGTTGTTATGACAGTTATAATCTTGATTTTCGGCGAAATAGTACCCAAGATTGTTGCAAAAAACAATGCTGACGTAATGGTACACGGTTTTGCATATATAATTACAGTCGTAAAATGGATTCTCTATCCTTTGGTATGGCTTGTTATGGCGCTTATAAACCTTCTCAGCAAAATTTGGGGTAAGGATGATGAAGACGCACCGACAGTAACCGAAGAAGAACTTTCTTCAATTATTGAAACGGTTGAAGAAGAAGGCGTTATTGACGAAGAAAAGAGCGAACTTCTTCAGTCGGCTATTGAATTCCCCGATACGACTGTTGAAGAAATTATGACTCCCAGAATTGATATGGTTTCTTACGACATAACACGTTCACTTGAAAGTTTGCACGAAATTGCAGAAAATTCACGTTATTCAAGAATTCCAGTATTTGAAGAGTCTATTGATGAAATAATCGGTGTACTCTACCTTAACCGTTATTACAGAAAGGTTACGGGAAGCGGAGTTAATAATAAGAACGACCTTAGAAAGCTTCTTATGGAGCCCTGCTTTATACACAAGACGATGAAGCTTGACAGAGCTTTAAATATGCTTCGTGACAGAAAGACACACCTTGCAATCGTCGTTGACGAATTCGGCGGCACTATGGGCGTTGTAACAATCGAAGACATACTTGAAGAGCTTGTCGGCGAAATCTGGGATGAGTCTGATGAAATCGTAAACGATTGCATCAAGACGGGTAATAATACCTATGAAGTATCGGGCGATATGAATATCGAAGACTTCTTTGAAGAAATTGAATTTGAGCCTAAGGACTTTGAATGTGAATATTCAACTATGGGTGGTTGGGCGATTGAAATGCTTAATGCAGAACCCCACCTTGGCGACAACTTTGTTTACTCGGACTATGACGAAGAAAAAGCTGACGATGATGACTACGAAGGACATACAGAGCTTTACGTAATTGTATCAGGTATGGACGATATGAGAATTACAAAGCTTACTATCCTTGTGAGAAAGATTGAAACCGAAGACAAAGAAGAAAACGAATAAAGTTTTATAGAAATAACCGGACATTTGCAAAAATGTTCGGTTATTTTTTTGTTTGTCAACTGTAATGATTGAACATAATATATAGTATAGGGATTAAAATGTTGGCTGTTTATACTGCTTTTTTGGGTGTACTGCTAATCTTGAAGTTCAGTGCAACCTTAAGTTGACAAAAAAATAGCAACTTTGGTTGCTTGACTTATATTTCTTATATAGAATATAATAAGAGATGTTGACATTAAAGAAATACAAAATTCAGACATAACAGCGCATATTCTTCAGAAAAATACATTATTATCGGAGGATAAAAATGACAATAGGACAGAAGATTGCAATACTTCGTACTGCTATGCAGATTTCGCAAGAACAGCTTGCAGAAAGACTTGACGTATCAAGACAGTCGGTTTCAAAATGGGAATCTGACCAGTCTGTACCCGAAGTATCAAAGATTTTGCTTCTTTCATCACTTTTTAACGTTACGACAGACGACTTGCTTCGTGACGATATACCACTTGCTCCCACTTATACAGAAACTCTTTTCAGACCGAAAGAATCAGTAGTATTTAACGGCAGATATTTCGGTACTGACGGTTTCAGGGGCGAAGCTAATGATAAGCTTACGGCTATACACGCTTTCAAAATCGGCAGATTTTTGGGTTGGTATTATTCAAAAAATCAGTCGGAAGGCTATGAAAAAAATCACAGAGCAAGAATTGTAATAGGAAAAGATACCCGCCGTTCAAGCTATATGCTTGAATATGCTATCGTTGCGGGTATAACTTCATCGGGCGCTGATGCTTATATGCTTCACGTTACGACAACTCCCAGCGTATCTTACGTTGTAAGACAGGATATGTTTGACTGCGGTGTTATGATTTCAGCGTCACATAACCCTTATTTTGACAACGGTATCAAGCTTGTTAACCGTGCTGGCGAAAAAATGGACGATAAGACTCTTGCTCTTATTGAAGACTATATTGACGGAAATATGTCAAACTTGGGAGTTGAAGAAGACGATATTCCCTTGGCAACAAGAGAAAAGGTCGGTTGTGTAATCGACTATGTTGCAGGCAGAAACCGTTACGTAGGTTTTCTTATCTCTGTTGCGGCAAATTCATACCGTAATCTCAAGGTGGCACTTGACTGCGCAAACGGTGCTTCATGGATGATAGCGCGTTCTGTATTCAGCGCACTCGGCGCACAGATTCACGTAATAAACGCTGAGCCTGACGGCGTAAATATAAACGAACACGCAGGCTCAACAAATATAGGCTCACTTCGTAAATACGTAAGAGAAAATCAGCTTGACGTTGGTTTTGCATTTGACGGCGACGCTGACAGATGTATTGCTGTTGACGAAAAGGGTAACATTGTCAACGGCGACCACGTTATTTATATAATAGCGAACAGACTGAGAAGTAAAGGCCTTTTGCCCGGAAACAAGGTTGTAACTACCATTATGTCAAATATGGGTCTTTACAAAGCTCTTGATGAAGCGGGTATCGGTTACGTACAGACAACTGTTGGAGACAGATACGTTCACGAAGCGATGATGGAAAATAACTACTATCTCGGCGGTGAACAGTCTGGACATACGATTATACGTAAGTATGCGACAACAGGCGACGGAATTTTGACAGCTATTATGCTTCTTGAAGAAATGATTGAAAGAAAGAGCTCACTCAGTGACCTTGCTGCTCCGGTTACGATGTATCCGCAGGCGATACTTAACGTACACGTTACAGATAAGGCACTTGTTGCATCAAATAAACAGGTATTGGCTCTTGTTGATGAAATCAGCAAAGAACTTGGAAATAACGGTAGAATTTTGCTTCGTGAAAGCGGAACAGAACCTGTTATAAGAATTATGGTGGAAAGCGGTAACCAAAAGGTATGCGAAGGCTATACTGCAAAGGTTGCAGAGCTTATAGAAACTTTAGGTTATTGCAGAAAGGATAAATAACAGAAGATGTGCGGAATTATAGGAAGAGTGGGCAGTGATAACGTAGTGCCCTATTTATTGAAGGGGCTTGAATGCCTTGAATACAGAGGATATGACTCTGCGGGTATTGCCGTTCAGACAAAAGAAGGAATTAAGTCTTGTAAAACTGTTGGCAGACTTGCAGGACTCAGAGAACAGGCAGAAAAAGACAATCCTGATGGTACTGTTGGTATAGGTCATACAAGATGGGCGACACACGGCGGTCCTTTTGAAAGAAACGCGCATCCCCATTTCAGTCACGACAAGAAGTTTGCTATTGTTCATAACGGTATTATTGAAAATTCAAACGAACTTGCATCAACTGAGCTTAGCGGTGTAGCTTTTAACTCAGAAACCGATACAGAAAAGGTTGTACACCTTCTCACAAAATATTATAACGGAAACGTTGTTGAGACAATAGCGAAGGTTATTTCACTTCTCAAAGGTTCTTATGCCTTGGGTATCCTTTGCGAAGACTATCCCAACACAGTTTTCAGTACTGCTATGGCAAGTCCTATGGTAGCAGTAAGAACAGCTGACGGTGGATTTATCTGTTCAGATGCAGGCGCTTTGTCCGCTTATGCAAAGGAATACTATCCTGTAAAGAACAGCGAAATATGCGTACTTAACGAAAGTTCTATTACTTTCTATGATAAAGACGGAAGCAAAATAGAAAAAGAAAGCATAAAGATTGACGTTGGCGAGCTTACAGCTGACAAGAAGGGCTACGAGCACTATATGATGCTTGAAATGCTCGAACAGCCGACAGCAGTTCGTAATACTCTTATGCCTTTGATTGACAAAGAAAAAATTAACCTTGGCGATATTGACTTGACTGACGACTTTATCAACAACGAACTCAGAGAAGTTGTTATCGTTGGTTGCGGTTCTGCATATCACGTAGGTATGGTAGGCAAACAGCTTATCGAGTCAATGGCAAAAATCAGAACAAGCGCAGAAATTGCATCAGAATTCAGATATGTTGACCCGTTGATTGGTAAAGGTACACTCGCGGTATTTATAAGCCAGAGCGGTGAAACTGCAGATACTTTGGCGGCATTAAGACTTGCAAAAGAAAAGGGAGCGAAGGTGCTTTCTATTGTTAACGTTGCAGGTAGTGCTATTGCAAACGAAAGTGACGACGTATTGTATACAAGAGCGGGCAGAGAAATTGCCGTAGCTACTACAAAGGCTTACAGCGCACAGCTTGCCGTACTTTATGCATTGGCAATCAGACTTGCTTCTGCTAAGGGTAAGGTTGATGCTGAAACAGAAAAGAAAATGGTTTATGAATTGTCAGCGCTTCCGCACAAAATTCAGCAGACAATTGAAAAAAATATTGAAAAAGCTGAAAGTTATGCGAATAAATTTGCAAAAGCTGACGATATATATTTTATAGGCAGAAGACTTGACTATGCGGCTTCTCTTGAAGCATCTTTGAAGATGAAAGAAATCAGCTATATTCATTCCGAAGCTTATGCGGCAGGCGAACTCAAGCACGGCACACTGTCACTTATTGACGAAGGTGTACCCGTAGTTGCGTTGGCAGGCGACGAAGAAATATTTGACAAGACGTACAGCAATATTTGCGAAGTACTTGCAAGAGGCGCTGATATGCTTGTTATAACAAACGAAAAGAATAAAGAATTAGTTTCTGAATTTAAGAATACCTTTATTGTTCCCGATACACTATCACAGTTCAAAGTTTCTTTACAGATAGTTCCCCTACAACTGTTAAGTTACTACACAGCCAAGAAAAAAGGCTGTGATATTGATAAACCAAAGAACCTCGCCAAGAGTGTAACGGTTGAATAATAATTGTATAAAAAATATCCCATTGTGTGAAAACACAATGGGATATTTGTTTTTTAAGTTGCAGCCTGTGTGGCAGTATACAAAATGGGGAAATTGTTATTTAATATAATCCTTCAGCATACCAGACGGGTCGTCCACTATTTCCCATTTACCACATAAATCAGGGTTTTCTAACGAACTGGGAGTTGTTATTGAATATAGATAATCTTCATTGCTATCATCTATTACCCGAATACACTCGTCCTTTATGCTGACAACAAGGTAGGTCCTTCCGTCGGTGAGACTTTCAAATCCGAAGCTTTCGCCTACATATTTAACTTTGCCGATTGTGCTATATGTTCTTTCTGCCAAAAACAGAATATCATAAAGACAACCATATTTTAAGTACTTTTGGTATGCTGGGTTGCTGCGAGATGGTTCTGAACTGTCGAGCACATTAAAAGCATCTGTCTCAATATCATTTAATGTGTCAAGCATTTCATAAAAATCTTCTGCGCTCATATCAAACTCAACAATATATGGTGCACTATCACAAAAACCGAGCTTCACTAAATTATCATCATTGGTTTTTAAATAAAAAGATGCTTCAGGATAAATGTCTGGCAAAAGAGATTTGATTTTATTGAGCTCTTCCTTGTTGACCTTAATTTGCAACATTGCTACACCACCTTATGTGTTATTATACCACAATTATTTTTCAATTTTAAAAAATTCTAAGAGACACTCAAAATTGTATGGGTAGGCATTATCTCCATAAATTTTGACAGGTTTATGACCGTTAGAAAAATAAATTTCCAGATGCCACTGAGTTCCGTCCATAACAGCAATGTTAAATCGGTAGGTATCATATTTCTTGCGCCACTCACCAATGTGAAGTTCTTTAAATGCTTCGAGAAACTCTTCTTTATCCATTTCCTCGATTTCCGCACCGCCAATATCAGACGGTTTAAGAATCAAAGAATGCTCAACATCTACGTGAACTTTATCCTCACCAATTGTGTAGGTTTTAGTTTCATAACCGCCGAAAAATCCACCGATGCTAAATTTGATTTTATTTATATACTGGATACTATTATCGAAATTTATTGATTTCTGCTCGGTGGCAGAAGGTTTATAGATTCCGCCTGCTTTTACAAGAGCCTGCTTCGCACGTTCCAAATATTCGCGATTCATAGAAATCTGCACCTTTTCGGTGGGGTGGATTACCATTGAGCGTAATTCATAATTTGGATGCTCAACGATGTTTTGTAACCTTCCTATTTCTCGTTTTAGACCGCGTATAACAGTCATAATTTGCTTAGGGGGTTTACCTTTTAATCTCATTTCGTAAAAGGTTTCAGGACATATCATCATATTTTCTCTCCTTATCCCATGGTAAATGTGCCTGTGTTGTTGCCGTCGATGAGACACTCAAAGAAGCTGGTTTTACTTACGGCGGCGAGATAGTCGTTGTGGTCGATGAAGTGATACTCGTTTTTAATTGTTGCGAGGATGTCGCGGAGTTGCAACATAGTTGCGAACTCGTGTTTGCAAGTGCCGGTGCAATAGCAGTTGCAGACAAGCCCTGTGATATCTTCATCTTTATAAAAGAACTCAACATCATAGGTTTTGCTACCTGTAACAAGGGCTCTGCCTTTGCCGTGGTTTAGCTCTATGTAAACAACACGGTTTTCCATATAATATTTATGGCCACGCTTGGCGACCTCGTTTTTAATGTTAATACCGCCAAGGTCGTTAAGATTGAAACCCTCATCGCCGCTTGAAGATACATATTCTTCGTTCTCGTTTTCGGGAGCCTTGAACCAAGTGGCAACTTGCTCATATTTAAGAGCATCTTCATCGATAGTGATAAAGTGTGAGCCGGCAAGGTGGAACTCGCCGATAACGTTGGTATCCGCAACGCCGATAACACGCTTATAGTCGGAAAGTTTGATTTTGAAATTGTAGTTGATATCAAACACTCGACCACGCTTGCCTTCAAGCTTGCCTTCGACATAAACGATGTCGCCGCGCTTAAGGTCGAACATATCGTTGTAATAAGAGCAGGTCAAATCTCTATCGGGGAAGTATACCTCAACTACCGATTTTTTAATAATAGGTGTTTCCTTTTGCACAGGAATATTATCAACATTTCTTTTCTCGTGTTCTGTTTCTGTGGTAAATCCAATTTTAAAGCTCATTTTCAAAACTCCTTTTCTCTTTTACATCTTAATTCTAACACAGGCAGTGTCCTATAAAACGGACTTTGCAAAGAAAAATCCGCCCGAATTTCTCGGACGGATAGTTTTGTTTTATAAAGTCAGTAATTACTTGCTTTCCTTGATAGCAGCCTGTGGTGCAACAAAACGAGCGAACAAAAAGGGGCGGATATGGAATCCGCCCCTACACATTTGTTTTTTTATATATTATCCGTATTATTACAACCTGAACAGCCCTTGCAGTCGCAAGCAGAACAGCCGATACATTTCACTCCGCGCTTTTTCTGTCTAACTATGTATATAACTGCAACCGCTATTACAACGGCAACTGCCAGAATAATTACAATATCCATAAAGGTAATTCCTTTTTACTTAGTTTGTTTTACTGTTTTCTTTCCACCCTGTACACAGAGATATGCAACAATTACAATCATAGCAATCACAATAACACCGCCGGCAAGCGCGCCTTTTACGTTAAGAAGTGATGCATCAACAATAAGTGTACCGATTGTGTTTACAAGGTAAGAAACTGTAAAGCCTACGCCAAGCTGAAGTGCAATACCGCTGAACAGCCATTTTTTACTTCCCATTTCAGCATTCATAGCACCGATTGCAGCAAAGCAAGGGGGAGTAAAGAGATTGAACATAAGGTATGCCAAAGCCGCAACCTTGGTAAGAGCAAATACGCCTGCAACTTCTGCACTCGCACCGTCCATAAGAGAGAGTTCTTCTGTGTTAATAAGATTTGATATGCCGTAGCATACAGCCAACGTACCAACAACGTTTTCTTTG
>JAZRPI010000152.1:0-6069 GCA_045649165.1 Eubacteriales bacterium
TGTCTGTTGCTGCTTCAGTCATACCTTCACTTTCTGCAAAAAACTGAAGACTGATTGTAAAGGGTGTTTTTTTGGTAATGTTCATTTCATCGTTCCTTTCCGAAGTGTCAGAGTTTTGTTTTAACTCGTGTTGTATTATACTAAATTTTTTTAAAAATCTCTCCCCAAGATAGTTCGTTTTATCTTGGAGATGTGATGTTTATAGCTTTTTGTCTTGCGGCTTCAAGTCTTGATACAGTTTTTTTTGAAGATGCATACTGTTTACTGCCTGAAGGTGTTTTTGTATTATCAGATACAGGTATGTATTTTGACGCGTATCCATCGTAAAGTCCCTTCAAATCGGGGTGGTCGTTTTCAACGATAGTTGCAAGTTCAAGCAGTTTTGAATACATTTCAGAGTAGTTTGATGAGAAGAGATTTTTCTCGTTAATTTTTTCAGCAATAATAGGTTTGCCTTCAAAATCCATCATATCAAGACAAGCTAAGGCAGAGTCAGCTCTTGTAGGCTCAAAGAAGCCTAATTTATAGAATTCTTTTGCAAGTTCATTCTGTGATAATTTGGATATAGCAGTTTGCTTCTGTGCTTTTACTTTTATATCAAACACAGGAAGTCTGTCTCCTAAAGCAACGCCATATTTTGTTCCCATATTCTGCGGCAACAGTTTCTGATTACTGTATGAAATGAAATCAAACTCGCCGTTTGGACCTATAACACGGAAGCATCTCGGCAAGTCATAGAACTGTCTGATAAGTTCGATTATAAGGTTGTTGAGTTTAACATAAACTCGATAAGAACCTTTTATGATGTCTCTCGAAAGCTTACTTCCTGCTTCCTGCAAAGCTACGATTGCTGATGCGGCTGTAACGCCAGACGCTGTGTTACCCCTTGTAAAGTCCGAGTTACCCGTAGTTTCTTTGAGTTCGTTTATTTTATTGTTGATAAAAGAAACGTAAATGGGGGAAATATCGGGGACTCTGATAGGAATCATGCTGTCATTAGGATTACCCGAGCCTGTATAGTGAACGATTGGGTTTGACCAGTCTGCAAACTCTTTTTCGTTAACCGACCCGTCGCCACGAGCAAAGTAGCGTACGGTAGAAGCCATTCTTATATTTTCGCATACGGAAGCACTCATAAGGTCAATCTGAGTCTGAGTGTCTTTCATAACGTCAATAAATCCGAAGCCGCAAGGCGTACCCTGTTCGATATAAAGCCTGTCAAAAATAAAGGGGTACATTCCGTGGTCATAAAAGCCCCTGTTATAAAGATTGATATCATTTTCTGACGAATAGAGAATTTCATCAGCGCAGAATTTACAAAGGTGTAAAAGTGTTTTTCCGTTGTAGTTGGTTTTATAATACCAGTCAACGACAGGTGTTTTATTGCTTGTGTCAACAGCGTCGTCGTATCTGTATTTAGTAATGTCAAAATGCGATGCTCCAAGCTTATTACGCAAATTCGGGTATTTAGCTTCAAGCTCGTCGTTGTTAAATAATTCAACGTGAAAAAGATGGGGAGAAGACTGAATATCAGAGACTCCGGGCTCCCAGAAAAGATTTAATACGTCGCATCTTTTTATACATATATCGCCCGTGCCGTTGTTGAGTGCAGGGTTCCAGAATACACCGTAAACACCCGTACCGCCTTTCAGTTTGTCATACCATACGTCAGAGTATACAGATTCAAAATCATTCTGTTCAAGTATGACAGGAAGTATATCGGTAAGCTGTTTTGCTGCTTCAGAGTCGCTTTTTTCGCGTGGAAGAACAATGCTTTCGGGGCAGTTATCCATAACGTCAGCGTGTTTGTTTGCGATTGCATTAAAAAGCCACGCGGAAGCAGGATTGTATTTTCTGTTTCTGTCGCGTATTTGTTCCCAATGGCGCATTTTCCACCACTGGTCGTTTTCTGTTATACGCTTTTCAAGATTGGTTTTACCAGCCTTGTATTTTTTCAGAAGATTATATGCTTTGTCTAGCGAAAGACTGTTGATTTTGTCAGGGACATAGTCAGGTGGAACTATGTTTTGTGACTCCTGATAGATAGCATCAACAAGTTCTTTTTTAGGAAAGTTTTTTCTTTGCTTGTTTTTCTTTTTCATAAATGCACCTCACGAAAAAATTAAAAATAACTGTATTGCCTGTATTTTGGGCTTGAGAGTAAGTCAAGCGGGTCGGCAGCAGGGAGTCTTGCTTTAGTTTTGGGTGTCGGAGTGATAGGACGTGACATACAGAAATATCTGAAAGAGTCGGCAAAGTGGTCTTCTTGAGACGTGTCAAGGTCTTCGGGGTTAGTTTTGCTGTATTGAAGCAAAGGAAGGGTACGAATAGCATGTTTGCAGGTGTTAAAGAAATAGACCATAGGCTTATTTTCTTCATCAAGAGCGAGTCTGTAATGCACCTGCATCCAGCCGGCTATTCTTGAATTATCTGCTTTTTGAAAATATACCTGATGCCTGTCAGCCGAAGCAATGATAGGCTCGCCGCCGTCTTCACTCCAGATTGATGGGTCAGCCACACCCGTAATTTTTTTACCCTTTAGCCACCTGTGTTCGCTTTCGATTCTGTGTATCTCTGAAAATACTTTGTTTGCGTGCCATTTTAACCCTTCGTTTGCAACACCCGTACAACCGTAGAACTGTAAAATTAAGTATGCTCGTCCGTCATAGTCTATCGCCCACCAAGAGCAATCAAAGGGCTTTGCAAATCCCCAGTCGAAGCTACGGACAATGTTCCAATCATAAGGAACTTCAAAAGGCTCAATTACGTTTGTATAGAGCCTGTCGGTATAGTGTTCTTGTACGTCGGTAAAATCTTCAAAAAACTGACCTTCAAAGATATTCCAGTCGCCGTCAAGCCATGCTTTTCTCAGCTTCGGGGGCAGAGAAGAAAGCTGTTTTGCATAGTCGGGATTTTTGTCCATAAGGGCTTTGTTGTCTGTGACAAGTGATTTTATAAAGCTGTAATCGTTTGGTTCTTCGCCTTCTTTGTATACTCTGTCGATAAAAAGGCGTTTTACCCACGAATGGCCAACGCCGCCGGGGTTACAGGTAAGATATATTCTTTTTGGGAAGTCGTTTACACCGCGTACGGTAACTTTTAATTCATCAAACCATTCTTCCCGAAGCTGAGTTGCTTCGTCGAGAAAAATAATGTCCCACTCCGAGCCTTGATACTGAGTTAAGTCAGCTTGGCAAGAGCAGTATCCGAAACGAATGATTGAGTTGTTTTTAAAAGTTAATTCTTTTTTTGCTTCGTTGTAGACTGCAATACCGTTTGTTGTAGAAATAAGGGGTGTAATATGATTATTTCTGAGTTCAGAAAGAGTTTTTCTGACGATGAGGATTTTAATTCCTGGGTATTTCAAGGCGAGTAAAATTGCCTTAACCCTGACAGCCCACGACTTGCCGCCGCCACGCGCGCCCCCGAATGCAACGTATTTATGAGTATCTTGTAAAAATTGTGCTTGTTTTGGATTAGGCACCCCAAGAGAGATTTTTTTGATATTATCACCCCTTTTGTTTACATACAGTATTTTTCCATATCGTCATCAAGAATAATTTTGATGTCGTTTTCAGAAGAAATAACAGCGGGTGTTTTCCGCTGTTCAAGTTCGATTTGTTTTTGCTCTGTAAGAATAGGCAAAAGAAAAATGTTTTGTTTGATGTTGATAGCTTCTTTCAAGGTTGAAGTAAGGTCTTTCAGTGTTTTTGTGTCGACTTCTTTTTTGTCTGTTGATTTAACCGAAAGGTCAGAAAAAGCGTTTTCGATAATTGATTCAAGAGCGTCTGCAGAGTTTGCGAGTTTTGAAACGTCAAGAATACACGAGTCGGGGGAAGTGTGGTATTTCTTTCGTTTTTCAACCCATTTGTTATCTTTCGCATAACGCGCAAGAAGTCTTAACGGAATGTTATATTTTGAAGAAAGCGCCGCGTAAGACAGATTTGAAGAGATATATTCTTCTTCAGCTTTTTCGTAGTCTAAAATAATATAAATCACCCCATTCTTGCTTTGATTTTGTTTTTGTGTTACAGTTGTTTGCTTTTGGCATATTTTACCAGAACGGAAACAAAAAATCTCCCCATCATAAAGTGAAGAAAGGGGAGAAAAAGGAAAATGTCAATATGGAATATATTGACACAAAGAGTCAATTATGTTAAAATATCTATTATGATAAAACGTAAAAATACTCTCAAAAAAATGAATGGAGATAATATGGATATTACAGTAATTGGTTGCGGCAGATGGGGTTCTTGCATAGCCTGGTATCTTGACAAGATTGGCCATAACGTTACACTTTATGGGAACGATTTGAAGCAAATCAGAGCTATAATGGAAACAAGAACAAACGGAGTCGTTGACTTTGGCACAAGAATGAATATAACGGATGATATAAATGAAGCTGTAAAGAATCAGACGATAGTTATATCAATACCGTCACAGGCAGTAAGGGGCTTGATGAAGGAACTTCAACAGTACGGTGCAAACGACAGACAGTATATTCTTTGTATGAAGGGAATTGAGATTTCTACCGGCATGCGTCTTTCGCAGGTAGTAAGAGAAGCTACTTCTCCCGAAACAAAAATTGCAGTATGGATAGGCCCCGGTCACGTAGAAGAATTTACAAAGGGAATCCCTAACTGTATGGTTATTGACAGTGACAACGAAGAATATAAGTCATATCTTATTTCCGAATTTTCAAGCGACCTTATCAGATACTATATAGGTCAGGACTTGATTGGTAATGAAATTGGCGCTGCTGCAAAGAATGTAATCGGTATTGCGGCAGGACTTCTTGACGGCAAAGGTTTATCTTCACTTAAGGGTGCATTGATGTCAAGGGGAACAAGAGAGATTGCAAGACTTATAAAAGCTTTAGGCGGGAACGAATTGTCTGCATACGGACTTTGCCACCTTGGTGACTATGAAGCAACTCTGTTTTCAAAATTCAGCCATAACAGAATGTACGGTGAAACTTTTGCAAAGGGTGAACAGTACGGCAGCCTTGCAGAAGGATATTATACAGTTAAAGCAATTTTAAAACTTGCTGAAGAGTATAACGTTGAATTGCCCATTTGTTCGGCTGTTTACGAAATACTTTATAATAACGCCGATTTGGACAAGACACTTCAGAGCTTGTTCACACGTTCACTCAAGGGCGAATTCTGATTTTTTAGGTATATATTTCCCATATTGCCAGAAAGTTTAAGGTTACATTTTTACCCCACAGGGCTTATAATGATAGTAAAAGCAAAAATATAATTTGTGGGGCGAAAAATGGAACTGATTTTGATAAGTGATTCCAAGCTTAAGATAATGCTTACAGCAGATGATATGGCGGATTATTCCATATCAAACGAATATATGTCGTACGAAAGCAAGGACACAAGAAAAATGTTTGGCAAGATTCTTGAAGAAGCAAGAGAAAAGACGGGATTTGACAGCAGTAACGAGCGGCTTTTTATACAGGTATATCCGTCAAAGAACGGTGGGTGTGAGGTGTATGTTACAACCTTTGAAGAGGGTGGAATGTCGCCGAAGAAGAATGAAAAAAAGAACAACGCACCCAAGAAGAAAAAGGAATACTGCGTATATGCTTTTGATAATATAGAAAACGTTACACAGCTCTGTAAAATACTCAGAAAATCGGGATATAGATTTGAAAGTTCGCTGCATTATGAAAACGGCTCTTTGAAGAAGAAAAGGTATTTTCTCGTATTGCAGGAAGAAGTATTGCAGAACAACCAATACAGAAAGAGAAAAAACGTAAACAAGAGCGACCTTGCCAACGAATACGGAAAACGTATTGACTGTAAGGATATATTGTTTTATATAGGCGAACATACAGACGAGATTATAAAAGAAAATGCAGTAAATGTGTTAAGTAAATTCTGAAAAGAATTATAAAAAAAGGAATACATAAATGACAAACAACGAAGTTCAGAAGAAGTGGGAAGAGCTCGAAGAAAAATGTAAGAATTGCCAGAGATGCTCATTAGCTGAAACGAGAACGAACGTAGTTTTCGGTTCAGGAAGCAGAAATGCAAAGATTATGTTTGTAGGCGAAGC
>JAZRPI010000153.1:0-9033 GCA_045649165.1 Eubacteriales bacterium
CGAAACCTTCCTTTTCCCGCATAACGACCAGTCACTTGTTAACGTTCTTTACAAAAACGCCGTTATACTTGAAACCGACTACCTTGCAGAAGGTGTAAAATTTTTGGCTACGGTTGACTCAAAAACAAAGGGGATACTTTCAAAGTATCTGATTAAAGAATGATGAAAGAAACAAACAGTACAGAAAAAGAAAATCTTTATACAACACTCGGTGGAGAAGGCTTTTTTGAGATTACCATTGATAAATCAACCTTTCTCGGTTATGCAAAAAGGGTTACGAACGAAAAAGACGCCGTTGATTTTGTAAACTCAATAAAAAAGAAGCACTCTGATGCAAGACACAATGTTTATGCCTACGTTTTGAAAGATACGAACACTACAAGATACAGTGACGACGGCGAACCTGCCGGTACGGCTGGTATGCCTGTGCTTGATTTTATAAGAAAGACGGGCTTTACCGATGCTGTAATCGTTGTTACGCGTTATTTCGGCGGAATTTTGCTCGGCAAGGGCGGTCTTGTCAGAGCGTATACGTCGGCGGCAAAGGGCGCTGCAGAAAATGCAGGTATAATTACATATACCGAATATACCGAGTTTAAGGTTGTTTGCACGTATGCCGACTTTGAGAAGATTAAGTATGAATGTCAGTTTTTTGACATAATTGAAGACGGCACCGATTACAGCGACAACGTAACTCTTACCCTTGCGATTAAGTCGCCGCAGTATGAAGGTTTTGACAAAAAACTGTCCGAACTCAGCGCAGGCAGACTCCACACCGAAAAAATCGGCACAAGATTTGACAAAATGTAAAATAAAATCCCCCTGCTTAAATCAGCAGGGGGTTGTTTTTTGTTTTATTATCTCAAGCTTCCGCTCATCATTTCTGAAATGATAGCAAGTACTTTGTCGTAGCATCCACCACAACCGCTTGAGCAGTGAGTTGTCTTCTTTACTTCATCAAAAATAGCAAGCATACCGTTTACGTCTTTGTTTTCACGAGCCGCATTAAGTATATCAAAATACTTAACGTTGTTACAACGGCATACAAGATAGTTTTCGTCAGACTTTGTTTCCAAAGGCTTCAAATCACAAACAACGGGCTCTGCATATTCGTTTTTCCAAAGTCCGTGAAGGTTACAATATGCATAAACTGCAATAAGCTTGTCATAGCTGCTCATACAGAAGCTTGCAACAGGCTTTTCACCGGGCTTTAAGTACTTAATCTGACAGCCAAGTTCAGTTTCAATAGCAATCCATTCAATATAGTGTTCGGGCTGCATAGGATGTTCAACATCGCCAACCATAACAAATACCTTGTTGTCATCTACTGTATAAACAGGTACGTGTTTTTCAGCAGATGCATCAACACTGCCCGGAATAAGTTCTTCCATAGGCTTTCCACAGCATGAAACAGGAACGGAAGAATCGTTTACTTTTGTTATTACGTTTTTACAAGCGTCGCATATGTAGAATTTCATAGTAAATTACTCCTTTTTTCTATATTATACCATTGACTTTTATGTATTGCAACAAGAATTTTACGTAATTGCCTAAACAAATAACATAAACGGACGACCGATGGTCGCCCCTACAAGATAAATAATATTATTTCCACAAACCCATTATGTAAGTTTTCTTTGCCCGCTTTTTGAAAAAACTTGGCACCTACTTTCTTTTTCGAAAGAAAGTAGGCAAAGAAAACTTACTAAAACAGTTTACAAAAACTCCTTATGTATACCCATTCTGCAAGTTCTTTGCTAAGCTTTCTCCGAAAGAAAGCGTTGCATTTTTCTATTTATTTCTCTATTTTTCGCAAAAAAAAGGATTTTTGTGTTTTTTTGCGTATATTATATATACATTGATTAACTTGAAATCTTCAAGGGGTGACAAAATATGCAGAATATCCGTGATTATATGTACATGAGAGAAAAACAGACTTTGTCGAAGTTTGCTTTTCTTACAGAAAACACGCGCGGACGAGACTTCCCTATCCCGCCCTGCCCTATTCGTACAGAATTCGGACGTGACCGCGACAGAATCACTCACAGCAAGGCATTCCGTCGTCTTATGCACAAAACTCAGGTATTCTTAGGCCCCGAAGACGACCATTACAGAACAAGAATGTCACACACTCTTGAAGTTACCCAGATTGCAAGAACAATTGCAAGAGCATTGCATCTGAATGAAGACCTTACAGAAGCAATAGCTTTAGGCCACGACCTAGGTCACACTCCATTCGGTCACGCGGGCGAAAGAGTGTTACAAAGATGCTATTCAAAAGATTTTAGTCATTATAAACAGAGTTTACGAGTCGTTGAAAAATTAGAAAACGACGGCCAGGGGCTCAACCTTACCTACGAAGTGCGCGACGGTATAGTCAACCACTCAGGCAAAAACAAGGCTTCTACCCTAGAAGGAGTAATCGTAAACTACGCCGACAGAATTGCTTACATCAGCCACGACATCGACGATGCTGAAAGAGCAAAAATTTTAAGCGAAGAAGATATCCCGAAAGAGTTACGCGAAGTGTTGGGCAACACAAGCAGTGAACGAATTGCAACTATGGTTGCCGCAATCGTTACTGCAAGCGAAGGTAAAGCCGAAATAGCTATGGAGCAAAATGCTTTTGACGCTATGATGAAATTACGCGGATTTCTTTTTGACGCGGTGTATACTAACCCCATTGCGAAGGGAGAAGAAGTCAAGGTCGAAGCAATGCTTGAAGAAATGTACCTTTATTTCGTAAAACACCCTGAAGAAATGGGCAAAGAATTTGAAAAACAAATTGAATTTGACGGCGTAGAACGCGTCGTTTGTGACTATATAGCAGGTATGACCGACAGATATGCCTTGACAAAATACAAAGAAATTTTCTTACCGAAAATGTGGAAATAAAAATTGGATTTTTGATGAAAGGGGGAATTTAATATATGCTGATACCACCCGCAATAATTGAAGAAATAAAATTCAGAAACGATATTGAATCGGTTGTGTCATCGTACGTTAATTTAAAACCGGCAGGCTCAAATCTTATAGGATTATGCCCTTTTCACAGCGAAAAGACCCCTTCTTTTACCGTTTTTAAAAACACGCAAACCTGTTACTGCTTCGGTTGCGGCTCGGGTGGCGACGTTGTTACTTTCATTATGAAAATGGAAAATCTGACATACGTTGAAGCTCTTGAATTCCTTGCAAAACGCGCGGGTATTACAATACCGAAGAGTGAAACCGAAAACAAAAATCAGATTAATTCTACAAGAATTTTAGAAATGAACAAAGCGGCGGCTAAGTTTTTCCATAACAGCCTTATGTCAAACGAAGGCAAAGAAGCCCTTGACTATCTGCTGAAACGTAAATTCTCCCCCGCTTTAATCAAAAGATTTGGTATGGGCTATGCTCCCAACAGCTTTAACGCTCTTTCAAACCACTTGAAATCGTTAGGCTTTACCGACAAAGAAATGGTGGCAGGCTTCCTTTGTAAGATAAGCCAGAAGACAAACAAACCGTTTGATTTGTTCAGAAACAGGGTTATAGTTCCCATTATCGACACAAAGGGCAACGTAATCGCTTTCGGTGGACGAGTACTTGACGATTCACTCCCGAAATATCTCAACTCAAGCGATACACCCGTATTCAAAAAATCGAAAAATCTGTTCGCACTCAACTACGCAAGAAAAGACTGCGCTGACAGAATTATACTGTGCGAAGGATATATGGACGTAATTGCGCTTCACGGCGCAGGATTTTCAAACGCCGTCGCAACTCTCGGCACAGCAATAACTCCCGAACAGGCGAGACTTATGGAAAGATACACCAAGAGCGTGGTTATTGCATACGACAGCGACGAAGCAGGACAAAGGGCGGCTGACAAGGCGTTCAAACTGCTCGGCGAAGTCGGACTTGACGTAAAGATACTCAAAATGACGGGCGCAAAAGACCCAGATGAATATATCAAAAAGTTTGGCAGAGAAAGATTTGCAAGACTTCTTGACGAAAGCAAGACTCACTTTGACCACAAGTTTGATAGCATACTCGCAAAATATGACGTAAGCCAAACACCCGAAAAACTTAAGGCGATTAATCTCATTACCGACATTATAGCAAACGTAAATTCTGCCGTTGAAAGAGAAATTTATATCGCAAAGGTTGCAGAAAAGCTTGAAGTACAAAAAGTAAACTTAAAGCACGATATAGACAGAAAAATCAGAAAGCAAGTCAAAGAAACACAGACAAACGAAAGCCGCAAGGTTATGCTTGAAAGCGCAGGTTTTGGAGACAGAATTAACCCTGATTACGCGAAAAACGTTCGCGCGGCATCTGCCGAAGAGTCTATACTGAGCATTATTCTTACCTACCCCGAGCTTTTGAAAAAGGTTAAAGATAGAGAATTCGACCTTACTCCCGACGACTTTTTTACCGCCTTCGGCAGAAAAGTATTAGAAAAAAGCCTTGAAATGTATTCCGAAGACACGAGTTTTGACTATGGGTTACTCGGAAGCGAATTCACAGCCGACGAAATGGGAAGAATTACTTCTATAATTCTCAAACGTAACAAGCTGACAAAAAACGGCGAACAAGAGCTTGTTGACTGCATTAAGGTGCTTAAGGGAGAAAAAGAAAAACAGAGCGCAACTCTTGCCGATATACTTGATGCGAAAAGAAACAGAAAATAAAAATATAAATTCACATACAGGAGAAACAAAAATGGTTGACGAAAAGAAAAAAGAAACCAAGAAAAAGGCAAAAAACGCCGAAGAAGTTTCTGAAGCTATGAGCGAAGAACAGCTTAAAAAAATGGCTGATGCTCTTTTGGGCGAAGAAGTTACAGAAAAGCCCAAGAAAAAAAGAAGCTCAAAAGCAAAAAAAGCTGAAGTTGAAGCTGAAATTGTATCCGAAGAAACAGAGTCTGAAGATGAAAATTCTGATTCTGCAGAAAAAGCAGAAAAGAAATTCAACTTGAAAGAATTTGTTGAAAAGGTAAAAGTAAAGGGTACAATCACAAACGCTGAAATAATGGAAGAGCTTGAAGAAGTCGACTACGACCTTGAACAGATTGAAAAGCTTTACGAAGCTCTTGAATCTGCAGGCGTTGAAGTTACAGGCTATCTTGATACACCCGAATTCAGCGAAATTCAGACAGAAGTTGAACAGTACGAAAGTGCTGAAGAAATGGAAAAGATGCTTTCACAGGAAGGTCTTTCAATTGACGACCCTGTCAGAATGTATCTCAAAGAAATCGGTAAAGTTCCGTTGCTCGACGCTGCAAGAGAACTTGAACTTGCAGAACTTATGGCAAACGGAAGCAATGCGGCAAAACAAGAACTTGTTGAGTCAAACCTTCGTCTTGTTGTTAGTATCGCAAAGCGTTACGTAGGCAAGGGTATGTTCTTCCTTGACCTTATCCAAGAAGGTAACTTGGGTCTTATGAAAGCTGTTGAAAAGTTTGACTACCGCAAGGGCTACAAGTTCTCAACTTACGCTACTTGGTGGATAAGACAGGCTATCACACGTGCGATTGCAGACCAGGCAAGAACAATCAGAATTCCCGTTCACATGGTTGAAACTATCCATAAGGTAAGCAGAATATCACGTCAGCTTCTTCAGGAAAACGGCCACGAAGCTACCCCCGAAGAAATCGCTGCAGTTATGGGTATGAGCGCTGAAAAAATCCGCGAAATTATGAAGATTGCGCAAGACCCCGTATCACTTGAAACACCTATCGGCGAAGAAGAAGACAGCCACCTTGGCGACTTTATTCCCGATGATGCTTCTCCTGCACCTGCTGATGCTGCATCATACACACTTTTGCGCGAACAGTTGAACGAAGTTCTCAAGACTCTTACACCCAGAGAAGAATCAGTTCTCAAGCTCAGATTCGGCCTTGAAGACGGAAGAACACGTACACTTGAAGAAGTAGGCAAAGAGTTCAACATTACACGTGAACGTATCAGACAGATTGAAGCAAAAGCATTGCGCAAACTCCGTCATCCCAGCCGTTCAAAACGTCTCCGCGACTACCTTGAATAAAAACACGCACATAAAGGTGTGCTATACATTGTGTCAGAATTTATAAACAGTTAATATCTCTTTTACAAATTAGGGTAAAGACGACACAAAACCACCTTGACATATCTAAGGTGTTAAGGTATAATATAGCTTGTATGTCCTATTCTATATTTTATATTTAGAATGATATTTCAAGCGATAAATAATTTGCGACTTTTAGGAGGAACAAACAATGAAAAAATCATTGTTGGCATTAGTCTTGGCACTTATTATGTGCTTGTCGATTTTCTGCACAGGCTGCGCTTCATCAGGCGATGACGAAGAAGCTGATATAATGAAGACCGACTCTGAAACAAAGGCTGTAACACTTACACTCTACGCTCCCACAAAGGGCACTACAACTCAGAAAGAAATAGAAGTTGTTGAAGAAGCTTTCAACCTTATTACTCAGGCTAAGTTCAACACAAACGTTGTTCTCAAGCTTATCCCCGAAGATGAGTATGAAGCTACAATCGAAGGCATGATTGACAACATCCATAAAAAACAGGAAGAAGACGAAGCTGCTGAACAGTCACGTCTCGAAGCTGAAAGAGAAGCTCTTCTCAAAGGCGAAACTCTCCCTGAAGAAACAAAGGCTGAAAACAACGGCGAAGCAAAACCCGAAGGCAAGTATCCCGCTGTTAAGGATAACCAGCTTGATATTTTCTTGGTTAACTCTTTTGAAACATACTACAAACTCGCAAAGAACGGCGAGCTTGCTCCCCTTGAAGAAGAAATTGCAGAACGTTCAAAGCTTCTTAACTCTTACGTTTACCCCTACTTGCTCAGAGCAGCAAAGGTAGAAGGCTCTACATACGGCGTATTCAATAATACAGTTTTCGGCGACTACAAATATTTGCTTCTCAACAAAGAACTTGTTGACAAATACAACTACGACCCCGAAAAGATGAAAGACGTTGATTCAATCTCAATGTTCTTGCAGGAAGTTAAGAAAAATGAACCCGACGTTGTTCCCTTCCTTGGCGAACTCGAAGCTCCTATCGTTTACTGGGATGACACAGAATCAATCATCGGTGCGTTCGTTGGCTCAGCTATGTCTTCATCAGGCGCTGTTGATGCAACATCATACCGCCCCGAAGCACTCTACCCCGGTAACATTTTCAACTCTTCTGCATTTAAAGATTGGTCTACAAAATATAACGAACTATATCAGGCTAACTGCATTGTTGAAAAGACAGATGCAAACAAGAATTCTAAGTTTGCGGCAACAATTATTGACGGTGACGTAACACTTTCTCCCACATACGCTGACGTATACGGCAACTACAAAGTAGACGAATTCGGCTTTAAGTACATTACTGACGAAGAAACAGGCGTTGACTACTACGTTTCAGTTTATAAGAGACCTATGGCAGATAACAACAACGTATTTAACGCAGGCTTTGTTGTAAGCGCAACAACAGAAGACGTAGCTCGTTGTATGGAAATTATCACTTGCCTTAACACAGACGCTCAGCTCAGCAACATCTTTATGTACGGTGTTCAGGACGTTCACTACACAATAGACGAAACAACAAAACTCGTTCACAAGACAACAGATGCTTACGCTATGGATATCACAACTATCGGTAATATCTATTTGCTTACTCCTTCTGACGATATGAACGACTACTGGAAGTTTATGAGTGACAACGGTTGGCAGAATGCTAAGAACACTAACCGTGAAGCTATTATGAGCCCATTCCTTGGCTTCTACTTTAACCCCGAAAAGCCTTTGGCTGAAGACCTTACCGAAACACAGGTTATGGTTGATATGACTTTTGAAGAAGTTTACGCTGAAGCTGTTAAACTCTCTGTTCCTTACATTGAAGGATACAAGACATTCAGAAATACAGACAAAGACGACTTCAATGCACACTTCACAAAATTGAGAGCTGCAATCGGTGACGAGCTTATATTCGAAACTCTTACCGACTATCAGAAAGGTATCTACTATACACTTTCTCCCTACAACGAATGGTATCAGCAGCACTACAACGTTAGCCTTGGCGGCGAATAAAATATAAAAATAACCACCCGATACGTTTTGTATCGGGTGATTTTTTCGCTTTTTTGAAAAAAAGCTTGGCAAAAAACTTACTAAAGGGTTTGCGGAAATAATATTATTTATCTTGTAGGGGCGACCATTGGTCGTCCGTTTATGTTTTCGGCGGCAGCAAGCCACCGCCCTACAAATATAATTGGTGTAGTTTACAAAATAATTTTATGCAAACCGAAGGGGGTGCTAAGGGGTCTCCCCTTAGTCGTTTTAAGGGTAGGGGTATATAGGGGCGGGGAAATCGAAATCCCTGCCCCTATACGCCTTCTTTGCAATCCTTTCTTGGCGTCAAGAAAGGATGAAAAAAAGATGTTTATTTGAAGATTTATTTGTATAATAAATATTCTGATTATAGACAAAAAAGCGAACGACTTAGTGTCGCCCCTATGTAAAAATCAATATGCTTTTTTCAACGAAAAAAAGCTCGGGAATTTCCCGAGCTTTTATGCTTTGCATTAATTAGTCAATAAGTTCCTTAACCTTGGAATCTTTACCAACTTTATCACGAAGATAATAAAGCTTAGCACGTCTTACTTTACCTGTTCTGATGATTTCAACCTTTTCTACGTTAGGTGAATGAACGGGGAAAGTCTTTTCAACAGCAACACCGTAAGAAATACGACGAACTGTGAATGTTTCCGAAATACCGCCGCCATGACGAGCGATGATAGTACCTTCGAAAATCTGAATTCTTTCTCTTGTACCTTCTTTAATCTTGTTGTGAACCTTTACTGTGTCACCAATGTTAAGTACAGGTACGTTTTCCTTGAGCTGCTCATTTGTTAAAGCCTTTACCAAATCCATAATTCCGGCTCCTCCTTAAATATACGAACATTCGTGCACAGCTTTATACAGAGGAATGTCCAAAAATCAATCTCTCCATAGAGAGTCTATGGTATTATACCATATATTTTCAAAATTTCAAGCAA
>JAZRPI010000154.1:0-3218 GCA_045649165.1 Eubacteriales bacterium
GTTATAGGTTCAATTATCGCGCACAGTGTTGAGCCATTGCTTATAAGGAAAATATTCGGTTGGCTGCTTGTTGGTTCAGGAGTAGTAACACTTTTTGGAGAAGTAGGAAAAAGAAGAAAATAATTTTATAAAAAAGGGTTGACAAAGAAGGGTGTTTGTGGTAAGATACTTGGGTAATCCAAAGACAGTAGGTGCAAAAGTAAATCCTACCGAGGTGAACAAACATTCAAATATTGATTAGTTTGCTTTCTTTCGGTGTGGTTATTTTTGGACACTGTGAGAAAGCATTTTTTATCAGGAGGTGAAAATAATGCCGAGTACAAAAATATTGGAACAGAAGAAAGCAGTTGTAGCAGAGCTTTCAGAAAAGCTTAAGAAGGCTACATCAGGTGTAGTTGTAAACTACGCAGGTATCACTGTTGAAAACGACGTAAAACTTCGTGCAGAACTCAGAAAAGCAAACGTTGAATACAAGGTATACAAGAACTCTTTGACAGCAAGAGCTTGCGAAGAAGCAGGTCTTGGCGGACTTAAAGAACAGTTCGAAGGTATGACTGCTATCGCAATCAGTGAAGAAGACCCGATTGCTCCTGCTAAAATCCTTAAGGAATATGCTGAAAAAATCGAAACATTCGAAATCAAAGCAGGCTTCCTTGATGGTGAAGTAATGGACAAAGACCAGGTTATCGCCCTTGCGGAAATTCCTTCAAAGGAAGTTCTCATTGGTCGTATCGTTGGCAGCCTTATGTCTTCTCTTTATGGCTTTGCATATGGCTTGCAGGCTATTATCGACAAGAATGGCGAAGGCGAAGCAGCACCCGCTGCAGAAGCAACAGAAGCATAATTGTTGCGAACAAAATTTAAAAATAATAAAAACAAAATATAATATTGGAGGAATATTGAAATGGCAAACATTGAAAATATCATAGAAGAATTAAAATCTCTTACAATTCTTGAACTCGCTGACCTTGTAAAGAAGGTTGAAGAAGAATTCGGCGTATCAGCTGCTCCCGTAGCAGTAGCAGGCGCAGCAGCTCCCGCTGCAGCAGCTGCAGAAGAAAAGACAGAATTTGACGTTGTACTTAAGGCTGCAGGCGCTAAGAAGCTCGACGTTATCAAGGCTGTTCGTGAAATCACAGGTCTCGGTCTTAAGGACGCTAAGGACCTCGTAGAAGGCGCTCCTAAGGTTGTTAAAGAAGCAGCTCCTAAGGATATGGCTGAATCTATCAAGAAGCAGCTCGAAGAAGCTGGCGCTGAAGTAGAACTTAAGTAATTTAGATTTTACTGAAAGTTTAAAACAGAAGAAGTATATTGACTCGGCGAGTTTTGTACATACAAGACTTGCCGAGTAAAATATATCTTTTTGGGAAAAATAATATTATGCAGAGATGGCTGAGCTGGTCTAAGGCGCACGACTGGAAATCGTGTGAACGCTAATACCGTTCCGAGAGTTCGAATCTCTCTCTCTGCGCCAAAAAAACACCACCCAAAAGGGTGGTGTTTTTTTGCGCAGAAATCTGAGAGAGATTCGAAAAGGCCAATCGTCGTAAGATGATAATAACAGTCCGGTGGACTGTTATGTTGGCCGTGTGCGTGTCGGCTCGCGGTGCGAGTCGAGCGAATCTCTCGACAAAAAGAAGACACCCTTGTGGGTGTCTGTTTTTACAACGGACCGTCGGGGACGTCGGCCCCTACATAATGATTTTTATTTAATACAAAATCTTTGCGCGTAGCCGCATTTTTTGCAAAGTTCTTCTACGGCAAGTCTGTTGCTGAAACCGTTGTATATATTTTTTGCTCTGTCTGAAGAAAGTATATCATCAAGCTCAGAGTCAAAAAGATTGCCCAAAGATATTATTCCGTCTGCATCAAGACAGCAGGGAACGACAGTGCCGTCACAGAGTATGCCTATTTGGTCACGTAAGCCGTAACAGAAAGCGCCTTTTGACTCATACTCTTGTGCATTTATGTCGGGCCAGTCAAAACATTCCGCGAACTCAAGGTAAATTTTGTCGGACAGCTTTTTTGTATGGCTGTTTCTTGTATCCGTCCATTCTTGCGGAAATTCTTGGTGTAGCTTTTGCAAGATTGGCTCGTTTTCTTTTTCGTTTTCTGAGCCAAGGTTCCAAAGACGGAACGCGATGTAACACCCTTTTTGCGCCGCTTTCTTTGCAAAACTGATACAGTTTTCAAGATAGATTGCGTCAGAAAAAGCGATGTTTGCACTTGGTGCATGGAGTGATATGCTTATCTTATGTGGGGGAGAAGTTAATAAATTACCGCCATTTTGACCTAAAAGTGTACCGTTAGTAGTGATTATAGGTAAAAATCCTTTGCTTTTTGCAGTTTGTATGAATTTTGGCAAATTGGGGTGGATAGTCGGCTCGCCCATAAGATGAAAGTATAAATACTTGATTTTGCCGATTAGCTTATTTGTCAATAAATCAAACTCGTCGGCAGTCATAGTACGGGGTGCGCGGCTTGTCCTATGACAAAACGTGCAAGACAGATTACATACATTTGTGATTTCTAAATAAGCCTTGTTAAGCATACGTACCCCCCATAAAAATTTATTAAAATAAATATACCATAATACAAGTCAAAATGCAATAATAAAAGCTGTATGAAAATCATACAGCTTTTTAGATATAAAATTAAAGTTCGAGAAGTTGTTTTTTCTTTGCGTCAAATTCTTCTTGTGTAATAATACCACTGTCAAGAAGTTGCTTAAATTTTACAAGTTCGTCAGCGTTGGATTTTTGAATGATAGTAGTAGATGAAGAGTTTTTACTTGATTTTGTTTCGTCTATTCTTTTTTTGCAGTATTCTGCAACTTCTTCCATAACTTTTATAGTTTGTTTTTCTGTAAAAGACCAATAAAAAGTATTCTCGTTGTTACTTACATTTCCACCAGCGGTCTCAAATTGCAAAAAGCCTGGCATAATTCCAAAGTGTTTTTTAAATTGTATTCCTACACAATCTACAAAATAAATAGTTTTAGCACCAGCCCAAGCGTTTCCGTTCATGAATGAACCAAATCCGGGTTTTATGGTGCGAACAACTTTGTCTTCATATACATCTAAACGATGTCCGTCACAACCTTTAAGGCTATATATTTTTTCTTCCATAATATACCTCCAAGTATAAATATTTGTAAACAAAATATATCACAAAATGAGATAATTGTCAATATCTCGTATTGAGATTTCATATAATAT
>JAZRPI010000155.1:0-2594 GCA_045649165.1 Eubacteriales bacterium
AGTGGTTTTCACGTTATAAAAAAGGCACTTGCATTTATTTGCAAGTGCCTTGTAATTTTGTTATCTATATTACATAGACTGGCTGTAGTTAGGTGCATCTTTTGTGATACTGATGTCGTGGGGATGAGACTCGCGGAGAGCCGCGCTTGTAATTCTTACGAACTTAGATTTTGTTTTAAGTGTAGGAATATCAGCGCAACCGCAGTAACCCATACCTGAACGCAAACCACCAATAAGCTGATATACAGTATCTGCCAAAGGACCTTTGTAGGGAACACGACCTTCAACGCCTTCGGGAACGAGCTTGTTGGCTGAGCTGCCTTCCTGGAAGTAACGGTCTTTTGAACCCTTTTCCATAGCTGCAAGTGAACCCATACCGCGATATACCTTGAAACGTCTGCCCTGATAGATTTCAGAGTCGCCGGGGCTTTCTTCACAACCAGCAAAGAGTGAACCAATCATGATAGCGTCTGCACCCGCTGCAATAGCTTTGGGAAGGTCGCCACTATATTTGATACCACCGTCAGCGATAACAGGAATACCGTGCTTCTTTGCAACTTCTGCTGCATCGTTAATTGCTGTAACCTGGGGAACACCGATACCTGCAACAACACGTGTTGTACAAATAGAACCGGGGCCGATACCAACCTTGATAGCGTCAGCGCCTGCTTTGATAAGGTCTTCTGCAGCTTCTGCAGTAGCAATGTTACCTGCACAAACCTGTGCTTCGGGGAACGCTGCTTTAATCTTCTTAATGCAGTTAAGGATATTTTGTGAATGTCCGTGAGCTGAGTCAAGTACCAAAAGGTCAGCACCTGCTGAAAGGAGAGCTTCAACTCTTGTAAGAACGTCAGCTGTTACACCGATTGCCGCGCCGCAGAGAAGTCTGCCGCTTGCGTCCTTTGCAGAGTTAGGATACTTTGTAGCCTTTTCAATATCTTTGATTGTGATAAGACCGCTGAGTTTGCCTTCTTCATCAATCAAGGGGAGTTTTTCAATCTTGTGTTTTTTGAGAATTTCCTGAGCTTCTTCCAGAGTTGTTCCGCGGGGTGCTGTAACAAGGTTTTCCTTTGTCATAACTTCTTTAATCTGAATATCAAAGTTATCAAGGAAACGCATATCTCTGTTTGTGATAATACCGATGAGCTTTTTGTTTTCATCGCAAATCGGAACACCTGAAATACGGTATTTACCCATAAGCTCATTTGCTTCATATACATAGTTTTCGGGTGAAAGATAGAAGGGGTTTGTGATTACGCCGTTTTCGCTTCTCTTTACGCGTTCAACTTCATCACGCTGTCTTTCGATTGTCATGTTCTTGTGAATAATACCAATACCGCCTTCTCTTGCCATAGCGATAGCAAGGCCTGATTCAGTTACGGTATCCATTGCCGCAGACATAAGCGGAATGTTGAGCTTGATTTTCTTTGTGATGTATGTTTCGAGCTTTACAGTGTTGGGAAGAACGTCACTCTTTGCGGGTATGAGAAGTACGTCATCAAAGGTAAGGCCTTCTTTTGCGAAACGGTCTTTTGTCATTTTCTTTCTCCTTTTTTTGTCTATATGTATAATTTTTTTATAATCTGAAAAAATACCTTTTATTAACTATTAATTTTACACTAATGTCAAAAGAATGTCAAGCATTATCGCTGAATTCCATAAACAAATTTCTGCAAAATTGCATATTTCTAAATGAAGTGACGACCTTGTTGCAGTGCATTTATCAAACGGGTATTTCAAACAAAAAAATACTTGATTTAATTTGTTGTGTATGTTATAATTATATAGAGAAGAATATATATTGGAGAATATATGATGAAAAGAAATATATTTGCTTTGATTTTGGTTTTGGTTATTATAGTGTCAACCGTTACTGCAACGCTTGTTAATGCAAATGCCGCTGTTATCCCCGGTGATGTCAATAACGACGGCAGAGTAGACGGCGATGACGTAATATATCTTTATGAGTATCACAAAAAAGGAACGGGAACTATTGCGAGTGGTCAGAATATTGACTATAACGGAGACGGCAAAAAAGATATAAGCGATGCAACGTATCTTCTTTACTTTACGTTATTTGGAGCAAACAAGTATCCGTTGAGCAAGTCTGATTCAGGAGATTCGTCAGGTGGCGAAATTTGGAGTCCTGACATAATTTAAAAAAATAAAAAGGTGAGTCCTGGTTAAGTAGGATTCACCTTGTTTTTATTTTAGTGTTTTTCGAATTCTATATGCTGTCTTGGGCCTTTGATGTTGTTTTCGTCTAGGGCTTTTTTTATGTCTTCATCCAAGTCGAATTTCAAGTCCCAATAGTTTTTAGCTTCACACCATACACGCAAAGTGAATACTGCACTCGTTTCCGTTTTGTTTGTCATACGTGCAAACGGAGCAGGTTCTTTGAGTGTAAATTTATGTTCGTTAGCCTTATCAAGCAAAATGTTTTTAATTGTTTCAATATCGCTCGAAGGATTTACGGCAAAATCAATATCAAGACGTCTTGTGCTTTCGGCTGAATAGTTTGTAACGGAAGAATTCATAAGATTACCGTTTGGAATAGTAATAACCTTGTTGTCGGGTGTCTTGAGAATAGTGTA
>JAZRPI010000156.1:0-14615 GCA_045649165.1 Eubacteriales bacterium
GCTTTGATTGCTTCGGGGTCACCGAAGAGATTGGGGTTGATAGCGATAAATCCGTGGCAGATACGTGCCTTTCCGTCTGAGTATGTCTTATCTGATGTAAGACCCTGAGAAAGAATAGAGCTGAATATTTCACAAAGCATACCATAACCGTAACCCTTGTGACCGCCTGTCTTTTCGTAAGCGCCGCCAAGGGGAAGAATACCGCCGCCCTTGTGAGCTGCTATGCAGTCAAGAACGTGGGGAGCATTTGTGTTAACCTTACCGTCAGCGTCAAGACCCCAACAGTCAGGCATTTCTTTATCAAGCTTCTTGTAGAGTTCGAGTTTACCCCTTGTAACAACTGATGTTGAAGCATCAAAGAAGAACGGATACGGATCAGCAGGCATAGCAACTGCGATAGGGTTACTACCGAGCATAGCCTTACGAGAATATGTGGGAACCATGATAGCTTCTGTGTTAGTAACAGAGATACCGATAAGACCCTTGTCACAAGCCATTTTTGCATAGTAGCCTGCAATGCCGTAGTGGTTAGAGTTCTTAACAGTAACCATACCGATACCGGACTTTTCAGCCTTTTCGATAGCAAGGTTCATAGCGTTGTAGCTGACAATCTGTCCCATACCTTCCTTAGCGTCAATAACAGCTGAGATAGGTGTTTCATAAATTGTTTCAGGCTGAGCGTTTGCGTCAATAAGACCTGTCTGAAGGTGCTTATAGTAACGGAGAAGACGCTGTGTACCGTGTGAGTCTATACCGTAAAGGTCGGAGAGAAGAAGAACGTCTGTGATGATTTCAGCATTTTTCTGTTCAAAGCCGAACTTTTCAAAAATGTCGATACAGAATCTCTTTAAATCTGGGTAATTAAATTTCAAATCTGCCATGTTTATTGTCCTTTCGTATGTGAATAAATGTAATTATATCCATAATTATACATATTATATCATATAATTTTCTACAATTCAACAGCAATTTTTCAGAATTTTCCATAAGTGTTAAAATTATTGACTATGTATTATAAATAAAGTATAATAAGAGTAACGTTATACTTTGAAAAGGGAATATTATGAAAGCTTTTGAAAGACTTATAGAATATACGAAATACCCCACAGGCTCTGATGAAAACTGCGCAAAATGTCCGTCTAGCGAAGGGCAGAGAGTTTTTGCTGATTTTCTTGTAAAAGAACTTAAAAAAATAGGAATCGAAAACGCGTACGTTGACGAATACGGCTATGTTTATGCAAGAATTTTAGCAAACTGCGAAAGATTAAAAAACAAAACAATAGGCTTTATTGCGCACATGGATACAGTCAGCGACGTTGAATACAGAAACGTAAAATGCAGAGTAATAGAAGACTACGACGGACAGGATATTGTTCTCAATGATGAAAAGAATATAATTCTTCCTGCTATGCCTGAATACAAGGGTTATTCACTTGTAGTGACTGACGGAACGACTATTTTAGGTGCCGATGACAAGGCAGGTGTTGCCGAAATAATGACAATGGCAGAAAGGCTTGTGAATGATAATACTATTCTTCACGGCGACGTTTCTATATGTTTTACACCCGACGAAGAAATCGGCAGGGGAACTGATTATTTCGATTTTGAAGCGTTTAATGCAGACTATGCTTATACAGTTGACGGCGGACTTTTTGGCGAAATTGAATACGAAAATTTCAATGCAATTAATGCAAAAGTAACCGTAAACGGAAAGAACGTACACCCCGGCACAGCAAAGTACGGCGGAATGAAAAATGCGAATAATATCGCTATGGAATTTGACTCTATGCTGCCAAAAAACGAACGTCCCGAGTATACTGAAGGGTATGAAGGATTTTATCATCTCACAGATATAAAATCAGACGTAGAAAAGGCTGAAATGAGCTATATTTTGCGTGACCCTGATGCTACGAAAATAAAGATAAAAAGGGCAACTTTTGAGAAAATAGCGGAATTTCTGAATACCAAATACGGCAAGAATACAGTTGTTTTGGAAATGAAAGATGCATATAAAAATATGGCAGAAAAAATACTGCCGCATTACCACCTTATAGAGAACGCAGTAGATGCTATTGAAAAGGCGGGCGGTGTAGCAAAAAGTGAGCTTATAAGGGGCGGCACTGACGGTGTAAGACTGTCTTTTGAAGGACTGCCTTGCCCAAATCTTGCGACAGGCTCAGACAACCACCATGGACGATATGAATTTGCAGTATGCGAAGAAATGGACATGGTTGTTGAAACTCTCATCAACATAATAAAGGCGTACAGATAAATGAAATATAAATACATTTTATGGGACTGGAACGGTACACTTCTTGACGATGTTTATGCATCTCTTTATGCTGTAAACGATTTGCTTGAAATGTATAAGAAAAGCCCAATAACAATAGAACAATATTATTCATACGTTGACACACCTATTTACAAATTTTATGAAAGAATATTCGATTTGAAAGTTGTCACAATGGATGTGATAAAGCCACTTTTCGGCAAGTTTTACCGACAGCACGAAGACAGCATAAAATTAGCTGACAGAGCTGAAGAATTGCTTATTAAATGCAAGGAAAACGGAGTAAAACAGTATATACTTTCAGCAGCGCATATTGACGACTTATCACACTATGCAAAAAGGCTTAACGTATACGATGTTTTTGAAAAAATAGAAGCAGCAACCGACTATGAAGCGGGAAGTAAAATAGACAGGGCAAAGGCACTTATGCAAAGTCAGGGTATAGACCCTGCTGAATGTGTAATGATAGGCGATACTTTGCATGATTTAGACACAGCAAAAGCGTTAGGTGTTGACTGTATTTTGTATTCAAAAGGGCATACAAGTTACGACGTTTTGAAAAAATACTCTGATACTGTATGTACGAGCTTTGAAGAAATAGAAAAAATTATATGATATTGCGCATTTTTTTGCGTAATATCATATTTTTTGTTTTGTATGGTTTATTGACTTTTGTTTTGATGTGTAGTAAAATGATTATAATTATAATTATTTATTAACTCTTGGAGGAATTATATGAAAATTCTTGTCATCGGCGGTGGCGGAAGAGAACACGCTATTGTAAAAAAATTACACGAAAGCAAATATGCACCTGAACTTTACTGTGCTCCCGGCAACGGTGGTATTTCAGAAATTGCAACCTGTTTGCCAATTAAAGCAACAGACCTTGACGGAATAATTAAGATTGTTGATGAACACAAGTTTGATTTGGTGTTTGTTGCGCCCGATGACCCGCTTATGTTGGGAACAGTTGACGCGCTTGAAAAAATGGGTGTACGTGCATTTGGTCCCCGTCAGTGCGCAGCTATAATTGAGGGCAGCAAGGTGTTCTCAAAAGAGCTTATGAAGAAATACAAGATTCCGACAGCTAACTATGAAGTTTTTGAAGATGCTGAAAATGCTCTTGAATATATCAGAACTCAGAACGATTACCCGACAGTAATTAAAGCAGACGGACTTGCACTTGGCAAGGGCGTTATTATTGCTAAAGACTATGCTGAAGCAGAAGATGCAGTAAAGAGCATTATGTGCGACAAGGTGTTTGGCGAATCGGGAAGCAGAGTTGTAATTGAAGAATTTTTGACAGGTCCCGAAGTATCTGTACTTGCATTTACTGACGGTAAGACGATAGTGCCGATGGTTTCGGCTCAGGACCACAAACGTGCGCTTGATAACGACGAAGGTCTTAATACAGGCGGTATGGGAGCATTCTCGCCCAGCAAGAATTACACAAAAGAAGTTGCTGACGAATGCTTCAAGACAATATTCAAGCCCACAATGGACGCTATGAACAGCGAAAACAGAACTTTCAAGGGTGTTATCTATTTTGGCCTTATGCTTACACCCAAAGGTCCTAAGGTTATTGAATATAACGCTCGTTTCGGTGACCCTGAAACACAGGCAGTTTTACCTAGACTCAAGACAGACTTTGTTGATATAATTAATGCTGTAATTGATGAAAAGCTTGACTCACTTGAAATTGAATGGGATGACGGCGCTGCTGTATGTATAGTTCTTGCATCAGGTGGATACCCCCAGAAATATGAATCAGGCAAGGAAATCACAGGCCTTGACTCTGAAGTTTTTAATGCTGACGATTTGTTTGTATACCATGCAGGTACAAAGGTTGAAAACGGTAAGTTCTACACAGCAGGCGGAAGAGTCCTTGGTGTAACAGCAACAGGTAAAGACCTTGACGAAGCTATTGCAAAGTCATATAAGGCATTGAAGAATATCAATTTTGAAAAAATGCATTACAGAAACGATATCGGCAGAAAATGATTTCTGAAAAAATAAAAGTATGTGTTATAGGCGGCGGCCCTGCGGGAATGTTCTGCGCAGGGAGAGCTGCAGAATATGGTTGCGAAGTTACCCTGTATGAAAAAATGAGACAGGTTGGCAGAAAACTTGCCATAACAGGCAAGGGCAGATGCAACGTAACAAACAACTGCGACAGAAATACGTTTATTGAAAACGTTCCGACAAATCCGAAATTTCTTTATGGCGCCTATTCTATGTTTGACTCGCAGGATACAATGTCATTCTTTGAAGAAAAGGGCGTACAGCTTAAAACCGAAAGGGGAAACCGAGTTTTTCCTGTGTCCGACAAATCTTATGATATAGTTGATGCTTTACGCGATTATTGCAAAGATAACGGTGTAAAAATTATACACGAAAAGGTTGACGGACTTGTTTCTGAAGACGATACAATCCGCGGTGTTAAGGTTAACGGAAAGACATATTATTACGACAAAGTAGCCGTATGCACAGGTGGTAAATCGTATACAAAGACAGGGTCTGACGGTGACGGATACAGATTTGCAGAAAGTTTGGGAATAAACGTAATTGAACCCAAACCGTCTCTTGTTCCGCTTGAAACAAAAGAAAAGTGGCCAAAAGAACTTATGGGGCTTTCGCTCAAAAATATAAGAGTGTCTATATATGACAGCGTAAAACAAAAAGAAATCTATTCAGATTTTGGCGAAATGCTGTTTACTCATTTTGGTCTTTCGGGACCGACGGTGCTCAGCGCATCCTGTCATATAAAACCAATGCAAAAAGACAGATACAAAATCAGAATTGATTTGAAACCGGCATTGGATGAAAAGACTCTTGATAACAGGCTTCTGAATGATTTTGCAAAGAATAAGAACAAAAATTTTGTCAATTCATTAGACCAGCTTTTACCGCAAAAATTAATACCGATATTTGTGAGACTTACGAATATTCCCGAAGATAAAAAGGTTAATTTGATAACCAAAGAAGAAAGACAGACAATACTCAATACGTTGAAATGTATGGAGTGTACGGTAAGCTCTTTCAGACCTATCGAAGAAGCCATAATTACGTCGGGCGGTATTGACGTAAAAGAAATAGACCCCAGTACTATGATGTCAAAGAAAATTAAGAATTTGTACTTTGCGGGCGAAGTAATAGACGTTGACGCGTATACGGGCGGATTTAATTTGCAGATAGCTTTTAGCACAGCAAATACGGCAGCTTTAGATATGTGTCAGTTGTAAAAAAATAAAACTATGGGGAGAAAAGTGAACCGAAAATGTATAAAATAGCATTAGACGGACCGTCAGGCTCAGGAAAGAGCGTAATGGCGAGAGCGATTTCAAACAGACTCAATATACTCTACGTTGATACAGGAGCATTGTACAGAGCCATAGGACTCTATATGTTCCGCAACAATATTGATATATCAGACAGTCAGGCTGTTATTGAAAAATTACCTGAGATTAATCTTGAACTTGCTCAGAGCGATGAAGGACAGGTAGTTATTCTCAACGGTGAAAACGTAAACAGAGATATAAGACTCCCCGAGATTTCTATGTATGCTTCAAAGGTTTCTGCAATCCCGAAAGTAAGAGAATTTCTTTTGGAACTGCAGAGAAATACAGCCAAGAAGAACAATGTTATAATGGACGGCAGAGATATAGGTACTGTTATTTTCCCCGACGCTGAAGTAAAGATTTTCTTGTTTGCAAGTGATGAAATCAGAGCAGAAAGAAGATACAAAGAACTTCTTGAAAAGGGAATACAGACGACTTACGAAGAAGTTTTGTCAGATATGCAAAAGCGAGATGAAAACGACAGAACAAGAGCTGTTGCACCCGCTGTTCCTGCAGATGACGCTGTTATGCTCGACAGTTCAAAACTTAATATAGAAGAAACAATTGACGAGATTACAAGAATAATCAAAAGCAAAATTAATATTTAACTGAGAGAAATATAAATGAAATTATATGCTTTTTTGAAGAAAACGCTGAGATGGTTTTTTATAGGCCTTTTCCGCGTTGAGATAAAAGGACAGGAAAATATTCCGGCAGAAAATCCGCTTCTTGTATGCCCGAACCACCTTTCAAACTGGGACCCGATTATACTTGCGGCGGTATGCGACAGACAGTTCAGGTTTATGGCAAAGGCGTCACTGTTCAAGATTCCGCTTCTTAATACTCTTATAAAGACTTTAGGTGTGTTTCCTGTACGCAGGGGAGAAGCAGACCCGACGGCAATAAAAACGGCAATATCACACCTTAAAAACGGTGATGCTGTGGGAATATTTCCACAGGGAAAAAGATATATTGGTATAGAGCCGAAAAACACCGGTGTAAAGTCTGGTGTTGGTATGATAGCCTATCGTTCGAAGGCTGACGTTTTGCCCGTATCAATCAAGACAAAGGGTTACAGAATACTTCCTTTCCGCAGAGTTTATATAAACGTAGGAAAGGTTATAAAATACGAAGAGCTTGGTATGATAAACGGCACACAGGCGGAATACACGAAAGCTGCTGAATATATTTTTGAAAATATTACAAAACTTATAGAAGAGTAATAAAAAGGAAAAATTGTTTAATGACAATAGAAATTGCAAAAAATGCAGGTTTTTGTTTTGGTGTTGACAGGGCTGTAAATTCTGTTTATAACCTGATAGACCAGAGCAAGAATTGCAAGATATATACTTTAGGAAATCTTATACACAACCCAACTATTACAGAAGACCTTGAAAAAAAGGGAGTTGGGGTAATTGAAGAAAATGACCTTGACGCTGTATTTGAAGAGTGTAGCGAAGAAAATCCTTGTATTGTAGTTGTAAGAGCGCACGGTGTTACAAAACAGGTGTATGACAAACTTGAAGAATATTCAAAACAGAAAGAAAACTTTAAGTTTCTTGACTGCGCTTGTCCTTACGTAAAGAAGATACATAAGATTGTAAGGGATAATACGACTGATGAAACGTTGCTTTTTGTATATGGCGACAAAAATCATCCTGAAGTTAAAGGGATTGTAAGCTTTGCTAAGGGAATGGTCGTTGTATTTTCAAGTGAAGAAGAGCTTGAAAAGGCAATAGAGAGCAACAAAAATGCACAAAAAAAGGTTGTTGTAGTGTCCCAGACAACACAAAATCTTACAGAATGGAAAAAAAGTCAAAAAAATATTGAAAAAGTATATACAAATCCATTTATTTTTGATACAATATGTACTGTTACCGAAAATAGACAGATAGAGACAGCTTCTTTGGCGAAAAAAGTTGACTGTATGGTCATAATCGGTGGCAGAAACAGCTCAAATACTAATAAACTTTACGACACAGCGAAGAAAGAACAGCCGAACACCATATTGGTTGAGAATGCTTCAGAGTTGCCGGAAGAATTATTGGGCAAAAATATAAAAGTGGGTATATCTGCAGGAGCATCAACTCCAGGCAGTATCATAGAGGAGGTAAAAAACAAAATGAGCGAAAAGACAATGAATTTGGAAAAGGACACTATGGTAGCAAACGAAGACTTTGCTGCACTTCTTGAAGAATCATTCAAAACTTTAAATACAGGAGACATCGTTAAGGGTATCGTACTTGCAGTAGATTCAAACGAAGTACAGGTAGACCTTGGCGCAAAGGTAACAGGTATCGTTCCTTACAACGAAGTATCTGAAAACCCTGCAATCAAGCTTGAAGAAGAATTCAAGGTTGGTGACGAAATTGAAGTTATGGTAACAAGAGTAAGCGACATCGACGGTGTTGCATCACTTTCAAAGAAGAGAGTTGACGCAATCACAAACTGGAAGAATGTTGTTGAAAGCTATAACGAAGGCAAAATTCTTGAAGGTAAGGTTACTGACGTAGTAAGAGGCGGCGTACTTGTATATGCAGAAGGCCAGAAGCTTTTTGTTCCCGCATCTCACTCAGGTCTTGCAAAGGATGCTGACCTTTCTGTACTCAGAGGAACAGAACAGAAAGTAAAGATTATCGATATTAATGAACAGAGAAGAAGAGCTGTTGCATCAATCAGAGTTGTTGCAAGAGAAGAAAAGAAGGCAGCAGAAGAAGCATTCTGGTCAACTCTTGAAAAGGATAAGAAATACGAAGGTACAGTTAAGTCAATGACAAACTACGGCGTATTTGTTGACCTTGGCGGTGTAGACGGTATGATTCACAGCACAGAACTTGCTTGGACACACTTCAGACATCCTTCTGAAATCGTATCAATCGGCGAAAAGCTTACAGTATACGTAAAAGATTTTGACGCTGAAGCAAAGAGAATTTCTCTTGGCTACAAGACAGAAGAAAACAATCCTTGGAACGCATTTGTTGAAAAATATCAGGTAGGCGACGTTGCAACTGTTAAGGTTGTAAACATGATGCCTTTCGGTGCATTCGCTGAAGTACTCCCTGGTGTTGACGGTCTTATCCACATTTCACAGATTGCTGACAAGAAGATTAACAAGCCTGCTGACGTACTTGAAATCGGACAGGAAGTTGAAGCAAAGATTACAGAAGTAGATATGGAAAATCACAAGATTAGCCTTTCTATCAGAGCGCTTATTGAAGAAGCAAAAGCTGCTGAAGAAGCAATGCCTGAAGACTACATAGCTGATGAAGAAAAGGAAGTTGAAGCTGAATAATCTGATTTAACTTCACAATCTTTTAAAAAAGCTTATAAAAAGAGAAGTTGAAAAATACTTCTCTTTTTTTTACAAAAAACTATTGAAAGCGGTAAAGAATGAACCAGAAACTGAAAGAGAAAATAAACGAATCACTTGCTGCTGTTTTGCCTATTACTTTGATAGTGTTACTTATAAGCGTATTGCTTGTCCCAATGGAGCTTGGACATATAGTGCTGTTTTTGACAGGGGCTTTGATGCTTATTGTGGGAATGGGATTTTTCCAGCTTGGCGCAGAAATGGCAATGACTCCGCTTGGCGAAGGGATTGGCGTACAGATATCGAAATCTACAAGAGTGCTTATAATACTTTTTGTAGGCTTTTTAATGGGATTTATTATAACGATATCAGAACCGGATTTACAGGTGTTGGCAGAACAGGTGCCTGGAGTGCCTAATTTAGTGCTTATTATAGCTGTTGCTATTGGGGTAGGTATTTTTCTTGCGTTGGCAATATTCAGAATACGCGACAAGGTTAGTCTGCCTGTAATGCTGTTGGTATTTTATGCAGCGCTGATTTTGTTGTCATATTTTGTGCCGAAAAATTTTATAGCAGTTGCATTTGACTCAGGCGGTGTAACGACAGGCCCGATGACAGTACCTTTTATAATGGCAATGGGTGTAGGTCTTGCATCTGTCAGGGGAGATAAGAATGCGGAAAGCGATAGCTTTGGTCTTGTTGCATTGTCAAGTATAGGACCTATACTTGCAGTAATGGCACTTGGTTTTTTCTATAAACCAAGTGGTGCTGAATATTTTTTGACGGATATTGAGACTGTGGCGACTACACAGGACGTAGCAAGAGTATTCGTGCAGGGATTGCCGAAGTTTGCTGAAGAAGTGGCTGTTTCGCTTATGCCGATAGTTGCGGTATTTTTTATATTCCAGCTTGTATGCAGACGTTTTCACAAAAAACAGGTTTTCAAGATGAGTATAGGTATGGTTTATACTTATGTAGGACTTGTTCTGTTTTTGTGTGGTGTAAATTTAGGCTTTGCGCCTGTTGGAGCGTATCTTGGCGAAGAATTAGCTCTACTTGAATATAAGTGGCTCTTAGTTCCTATCGGTATGCTCATAGGTTACTATATAGTCAAAGCAGAGCCTGCGATACAGATTTTGAATCATCAGGTTGAAAGTGTAACAGACGGCGCTATTTCGGTAACAGCGATGAATATATCAATGTCAATCGGTGTATCAGTCAGCGTAGGACTTGCAATTTTGCGAGTTTTGGTAGGAATACCTATACAGTGGATAATAATTCCGGGATATATAATCGCTTTATGTATGTCGTTTTTTGTGCCGAAAATATTTGTCGGTATAGCGTTTGACTCGGGTGGCGTTGCGAGTGGTCCGATGACGTCGACTTTTTTGTTGCCGCTCAGTATAGGCGTATGCATAGCAGTTGGTGGAGATATAATGAACGACGCATTTGGGGTTGTAGCGCTTGTTGCTCTAACACCGCTTATAGCGATACAGACAATGGGGCTTGTGTATAAGTACAAGACCAATAAGCTGTTGAAGAATACAGTGCAGATTGAAGTATATGAAGACAGCGATGAAATTATTGAACTAAGGGGCTGATTAAGTTGAATAAAAATAACGTGCCAATAAGAGCTTTGGTATTGATAACAACCGAAAAGCTCTCAAAAAAAGCAATAGAAATATATAAGGAGTGCGGACTTCCGATACAGTACAGCGTTTTGGCAGAAGGCACAGCATCAAGCGAAATACTTGATATGCTTGGTCTTGGAAGCACAGAGAAGAAATTGCTTATCAGTGTTATTCCAAAGGTTTATGCAGACAAAATGCTGCAAAAGTTACACAGTGAGCTTGTTATGAACAGCGTAAACACAGGAATTGCGTTTACCATTCCGCTGACGGGCGCAAATAGTTTGTTTTTAAAACTTATAGTCAAGGACTATGTAATTGACGAACAAAATGGTAAAGAAAAGGGAGAAAGCAGTAATATGAACACAAATAATTATTCGCTTGTAGCCGCAATAGTAAACAGGGGATTCAGCAGTGATGTTATGACGGTTGCAAGAGAAGCGGGTGCAGGTGGCGGAACGGTTATACACAGCCGCGAGCTTATAAATGAAGAGTCTGCGAACTTCTGGGGCGCAAATATGCAAGAAGAAAAAGAGATTCTTCTCATACTCACAAAGCCTGAAGACAAGGTAAATATAATGAAAGCCATAAGCGAAAATTACGGAACTCGCAGTGAAGCAAACGGACTTGTAATTTCGTTGCCTATTGATTCTGTAATGGGGATTTAAAACAACTAAAAAGAGAAAAATAACTGCCAAATCTTTAAGAAAGTTTGGTAGTTATTTTGTTTATGGGATATTTGACAATATTGTTGTTGTATCTAAGGATAAAAAGTGTAAAAACTATTGACGGAAAGGGTATATGTGTATATAATATAATATTGTACACGAAAAAAATAATATTATAATGATTTTTGCATCTGTGCCAACATTTTTGTCAAAAGCAAAGGTTTGACAAAATATATCATCGCCTTATTTTAAGCGGCATAATTTATATTATGTTGCAAGGACAGATGTACATATCAGGGCAGTTCTTAACAAGAGCCGTGACCGACATTTGTCGGTTTGAGAAACCGAGTGCTGCAACTATGTTTAAGCTGTGAAATTCACAGGCGTATATATAGTTGTAACAAACTCTTTGCGGGGGCATCGGTTAGCCCGATATGGGGTTCGCGCAGAGCTTAACTACGAAGCTGTACGCGGTCTTTACCGCAAAGGGGGATGCAAAAAATGACTAAGAAGAATATCATTGAACTTAACAACATCACCGTGGAGTTTGACGGCGAAAAGGTGCTTGACAATTTGAATTTGTCCATAAAGGACAAAGAATTTGTCACGCTTTTAGGGCAGTCCGGTTGCGGAAAAACCACTACCCTTAGGATAATTGCCGGCTTTATTCAACCTCAGACGGGCGATGTTTTTTTTGACGGAAATTCTGTCAAGGGTATACCGCCGTATAAACGTCCTGTTAATACGGTATTCCAGAGATACGCTTTGTTCCCGAACTATAACGTATATGACAATATAGCGTTTGGTCTCAGAGTAAGCAAAGTACCCGAAAAGGAAATTGAGCAGAAAGTAAAAGAAATGCTTAAGCTCGTTAACTTGCAGGGCTTTGAAAAGAGAAGCGTAGCAAAACTTTCAGGCGGTCAGCAGCAGAGAGTTGCGATTGCAAGAGCAGTAATAAACGAGCCTAAAGTTCTTTTGCTTGACGAACCTTTGGCGGCGCTCGACTTGAAGCTTCGCAAGGATATGCAGAACGAACTCAAGAACATTCAGAGAAAACTCGGCATAACCTTTATATACGTAACACACGACCAGGAAGAAGCTTTGTCACTTTCTGATACTGTTGTTGTTATGCACGAAGGCAAGATTCAGCAGATAGGCAGTCCGATTGATATATACAACGAACCTGAGAACGCATTTGTTGCCGACTTTATAGGCGAGTCAAATATTATTGACGGAACTATGCTTTCCGACTACAAAGTACACCTTGTGGGCAAAGATTTTGAATGTCTTGACAAGGGCTTTGATAAGAACGAACCTGTTGACGTTGTAATAAGACCTGAAGACGTGGATATTGTACCGGTTGAAAAAGGTATGCTTGTTGGTAAAGTTACGTCAGTACTTTTCAGGGGCGTACATTTTGAAATTATTATAGACGTTGAAGGCTTTAAGTGGATGATACAGACAACCGACGAAAGCAAGGTTGGCGATACAGTAGGTCTTTATATTGAACCTGATGCTATTCACGTTATGAAGAAGTCCAAGTATTCGGGCAAATATGGCGATTACAGCTCATACAGTGACGAAATGGACAGAATGAGTGAACTTGACGAGGTAGAAGAATGAAGAAGAAACGCTCGTACGGTTCAGTAGCTCTTAATGCGCCGTATACTGTATGGTCGGCAATATTTATAGTTGTTCCGCTGTTTATTGTGGCATACTATTCATTTACCGACAAGAACGGTGCGTTTACATTTGATAATATATTAGAGCTCGGCGAATATAAGGATATATTTTTTACATCCGTATGGTATTCGGTTTTAGCTACGGTTATAGCGTTACTTATAAGCTATCCTTTTGCGTACTTCCTTAGCAGACAGAGCGAGAAGTCAAGAAGACTTCAGATGATGCTCGTAATGCTTCCGATGTGGATGAACTTGCTTATTCGTACGTATTCGTGGCTTAATATTCTCGAAAGAAACGGACTTATAAACAACTTTTTGGGTCAGTTTGGTATTGAACCCATAAAGATGATAGGAACACCGGGCGCTGTTATATTCGGTATGGTATATAACTACCTTCCTTATATGATACTGCCTATATATACGGTTATGACCAAGATTGAGCCGTCACTTCTTGAAGCGGCAGAAGACCTTGGCTGTAACGGTTTTAACAAGCTTCGCAGAGTAATTATGCCGCTTAGCTTACCTGGAGTTGTATCAGGTATTACGATGGTATTTGTACCGTCTGTAAGTACTTTCTACATTAGCCAGAAGCTTGGTGACGGAAAGATTATGCTTGTCGGTGACGCGATTGAAAGACAGATGCAGTCAGCATACAACTATAATCTTGGCGCTGCTCTCTCACTTGTTCTTATGATTCTGATAATAATCAGCATGGCTGTAATGAACAAGTTTTCTGATGACGAGGGAGGTATGGTTATATGAAGACTTTTGGAAAGATTTTCAATTTCTGCGTATACTTTTTACTGTACGCCCCCTTGCTTATAATGGTATTTTTCAGTTTTAACAGCTCGAAGAGTACTTCTGTATTTACAGGCTTTTCGCTCAAGTGGTATCAGGAGTTGTTTTCAAAGAGTGACATAATGGAATCACTTTCAAACACTCTTATACTTGCGGTTTTGTCATCTCTTATAGCCACAGTTTTAGGCACGGTTGCCGCTGTCGGCCTTTATAAGATGAGAAATAAGTTTTTGTACAATACAATGAATACAGTAACAAATATACCTATGATGAACCCTGATATAGTAACGGGTGTATCATTGATGCTTTTGTTCGTATTCGTGGGCAGACTTTTAGGCTTCAAAGAATATCTCAGTTTTGGTACGCTTCTTATATCTCACGTAACGTTTAACTTGCCTTATGTTATATTGAACGTGTTACCCAAATTAAGACAGACAGATGAACATTTGTATGAAGCGGCACTTGACCTTGGTTGCACACCTGTGAAATCATTTTTCAAGGTAGTATTTCCCGCAATAATGCCCGGTGTAATTTCCGGAGCACTAATGGCATTTACACTTTCGCTTGACGATTTTGTAATAAGCTATTATACGACAGGCGCTGATTTTCAGACTTTGCCGCTCAAGATATTTGCGATGACGAAGAAGACGGTAAAGCCCGATATGTACGCGCTCTCAACACTTATATTTGTGACTATACTTGTATTGTTGATTGTTATTAACGTATTACAGGAAAAGTCCGAGAAAAAGGCAAAAGGAGAAAAATAATTGAAAAGATATACAGCATTTATTTTAGCGCTTTTGGTGCTTGTTTCAATTTTTTCATTTACATCGTGTGTAAGCACGTACGATACGGTTGAAAACCTTGAAGGGACTTATAATCAGGACCTTGCTGGAACGAC
>JAZRPI010000157.1:0-4818 GCA_045649165.1 Eubacteriales bacterium
TTTTAAGCTGTTTTAGCTTTTAAAATACCACTTAAAATATTTACCTTAAAAGAGTTTTATAAAAATTATTATGTGAATTGTTTATAAAATTTACATAATAGCCCTTGTAATTTAGATAAAAATATAATATAATTTTTACGTATATGCATTTTTCTTTTCTGACTCGATTTTAAGATAGATGTATATAGGTTTGATACATGTTTAAAAAAGGAGATAATTATCTTGAAATTATCATTCAAAGGTGGAGTTCATCCCCCACAAAATAAAAACACCGCAGGCTGTGCTGTCGAAAAAATGCCACCGTCTGCAAAGGTGCATATTTCCCTTTCTCAGCATATAGGTGCAACATGCACGCCTGTTGTAAAAAAAGGCGATATTGTTGACAAAGGACAGGTTATAGGTATTGTCGAAAACGGACTTGGCTGTCCTGTACACGCGTCTGTTTCGGGTACAGTTGAATCAATAGACGTTAAGACAAACGCTGCCGGTCAGAAGACAGGTCAGATAGTAATTGTCAACGACTATGAAGAAAGAATGTCAAAAGATATCCAGCCGATAAACAAGACGATAGACGAGCTTACTCTTGATGACGTTGTTGAAATCACAAGAAAAGCGGGCATAGTCGGTCTTGGCGGTGCTACTTTCCCGACTTATGCAAAGTTAAGCTCAGCGGCAGGAAAGATTAAGCATCTTATTATAAACTGTGCTGAATGCGAGCCCTATATTACGGTTAACCACCGTCTTATTCTTGAACAGTCACAAAAGCTGCTTAACGGTCTAAAAATTTTGCTCAAAGTTTTCGGACTGCAAAAGGGGTATATTGCCATAGAAGACAATAAAGCTGACGCTATTGAACTGTTGGAAAAAGAAACTGACGGCAAAAATTTTGTTGATATTTGTGTAATGAAGACGAAGTATCCGCAGGGCGATGAAAGACAGATTATATATGCCTTGACGGGTAAAGAGCTTACTTCGGGGCATCTGCCTTTTGAAGTTGGCTGTCTTATACTCAATGCGGAAACGGTGGCAGCAATTTACGATGCTGTCGTATACGGTATGCCCATTATAGAAAGATTTGTAACAGTTGACGGCGACTGTATAAGAGAACCGAAAAATTTAAGCGTACGTATAGGAACACCTATAAACGAGCTTATTGATTTTTGCGGCGGACTTATAAAAGACCCCCACAAGATTATATGCGGCGGTCCTATGATGGGTGTTGCTCAGTGGAAAATGTACGCGCCTACAATGAAGGGCACTTCGGCTGTTATAGTATTTTCTGATATGAACAGAAAGAGATTTTCAAACACTCCGTCTTGTATACACTGCGGTCGTTGTGTTGGTCACTGCCCGATGCATCTTATGCCGAACTACCTTGTCGCGTTTGCGAAAGACGGACAGCTTGACAAGTGTAAGCAGTTTGACATACTCGGTTGTGTTGAGTGTGGAAGCTGTTCGTACGACTGTCCCGCTGACGTTCCGATAGTACAGACTATCAGGGCGGCAAAGGGTAAAATTTTAGAAGAAATGAGAGCTCAGAAGGCGGCTTTGAATAAGTCTGCGGTTGAGCCTGTAAAAGAAAAAGAAGAGAAGGGAGAAAAGAGAGTTGAACACTGATTACACGAAAAATCCATTGACGGTAACGTCTGCTCCCCATCTTAAGAACCCTGAAACTACGCTGACTATTATGATTGACGTTATAATAGCTCTTATTCCCGCAACTGCCTGGGGTGTTTACGTATACGGTTGGCGCGCATTAGCTATTATTCTCGCGTCTGTATTATCTGCAGTACTCGGCGAAGCGTTGTTTCAGTTTTTCAACAACACTCCCGTAACGGTAAAAGACGGCTCTGCCGTTGTAACAGGGCTTTTGCTTGCATTGTGTCTTCCTGTTTCCGTTCCGATGTGGATGCCTGTTGTTGGAAGCTTGTTTGCAATAATCGTAGTAAAACAGCTGTTTGGCGGTATAGGCAAGAACGTTATTAACCCTGCTATTGCGGCAAGAGTATTCTTGTTTCTTGCATGGCCGAAGCAGATGTCTTACTATACAGAGCCTTATGCGAAATTACCCATACTTAGCAACGTAAAAACAGCCGAGCTTGTATCGTCGGCAACGCCTTTGGCAGCGTTGAATAACGGACAGGCGCCGTCTGACAGTATTTTTGATACAATACTCGGTAACATCGGCGGCTCTATCGGCGAAGTATCATCATTACTTCTTCTTGTAGGCGGAATATACTTGCTTATCAAGAAAACAATCAAATGGCATATCCCTGTAAGTTATATAGGAACCGTTGCGCTTTTGGCATTTTTGTTCCCCCAGATAGATGCGACAGTAAGTTTTGCTGTATTTGAAATATTCAGCGGCGGCCTTATTCTCGGCGCGTTCTTTATGGCTACTGATTACGTAACTTCTCCGGTAACAAACGTCGGAAGAATTATATACGGTGTCGGTTGCGGCGTATTGACCATTGTTATACGTTATTTTGGGCAGTACCCCGAAGGCGTATCGTTTGCCATTATGATAATGAATTTGCTTGTATGGTATCTTGATATGTATACAAGACCTTCAAAGTTCGGAGGTGTTGAAAAGAAATCATGAACATCAAATATACTATTACAAAAGCTGTTGACAAAGTAATAAGCAAAGAAAAACAGAATGATATAAAGTATTATTTCCGTATTGGATTTATACTTCTTATTATAGCTTCTGTAACGGCAACTTTGCTTTCCTTTGTGAACGCGTTGACAAAAGAAAGAATAGCCGAAAATGAATTTGCAGTAATGCAGCAGGCAATCGGCAGAATATTTGACGGAAACGACAGCATAAAGGCTATTGAAGTTGAAGTCAGTGAGCCTATTACCGCCGTTTACGAAGTGTACAAGGGCGACGAGTTTATGGGCAACGCAATACAGGTAAGTCCCGTCGGCTTTAAAGAAGCTATCGGTATGCTTGTAGGTGTTGATAAAGACGGCCAGTGTCTTGGTGTTGAAATTATATCTATATCCGACACTCCCGGTGTTGGTACAAAGGTAAAAGAAGCAGACTTTCTTAAAGGCTTTGTAGGTCTTGAAAAAACAAATATAGATTCAGCTGAAATTATTTCAGGGTCTACTGTGTCATCGTCTGCTGTCAAAGAAGGCGTAAGAGCTGCTCTTGAGTTTGAAATTTCTGACAATACAGAAGGAAATACAGAAGAAATTTCTGATGAAAATATTGAGAATTTTCCCGAAATTAACGAGGACGTAGTGTTTGAAGAAACACACTCGCCTGCTAACGAAGGGGGTGCTGAACAATGAACGGAAAGAAAATAATCGAACAGTTCAAAAATGGTATTATAACGAACAACCCCGTTTTCGTACAGCTTCTCGGTACTTGTCCTGCATTGGCGACGACAACTTCGGCATCTAATGCTCTTGGTATGGGTATATCAGTTATTTTTGTTCTTGTATGCTCAAACTTCTTTATTTCATTGCTCAGAAAGTACATACCCAGTCAGATTAGAATTGCATCGTATATAGTAATTATATCGGGTTTTGTAAGTATGCTTGAACTTCTTATAAAAGCGTACTTGCCTTCGCTCAGCAATTCCTTGGGACTTTTTATACCACTTATAGTTGTAAACTGTATAATTCTTGCAAGAGCTGAAGCTTTTGCATCAAAGAACAAGGTTCTTCCGTCGATTATGGACGGTATATCAATGGGACTTGGTTTTACATTTGCGCTTGTTATTCTTGGTTCGCTGAGAGAAATTATAGGCGCGGGAACAATATTCGGTGTTGAAGTTTTTGGCTCTTGGTATGAGCCTGCAGTATTGTTTATAATGCCGCCCGGCGCGTTTATCACGCTTGGTTTTATTATAGCGATTGTTCAGAAATTGCAGTACAAACGTGAAAAATATGTAAAACATCAGAATATTGAACATAAAAGACTTGAAAGGGAGGCTGGAATATGGAAATAAGTTTCTCAGGAATACTGTTGCTGATTGTATCCGCGATATTTATTGACAACTTTATTTTCTCAAAATTTCTTGGGTGCTGTCCCTTTTTAGGAGTTTCAAAAAATCCGTCTACCGCGTTTGGTATGGGTTGTGCCGTTATATTCGTAATGACGCTTTCAAGTGCGGTAACTTACTGTGTTTATAATTTTCTGCTTGTACCTGCAAAGCTTGAATATCTGAAAACTATTGCATTTATTCTTATTATTGCAGCGCTTGTGCAGATGATTGAATTTTTCTTGAAAAGCAAAGTGCCCGCCCTTTATGAGTCGCTTGGAATTTATCTTCCGCTTATAACGACAAACTGTGCGGTGCTTGGTGCTGCTCTTTTGAATATTCAAAACGGATATAACTTTATTTATTCGGTAATATTCGGTTTTGCATCGGGTGTAGGATTTACTATGGCAATACTTATATTCGCAGGCGTACGTTCGAGAATGTATTTCTCAAAACCGCCCAGAGCATTCCGCGGAACCCCCATAGCCTTGATTACAGCAGGTCTGATTGCTATGGCTTTTATGGGCTTTTCAGGAATGAAAATAGGATAAGGGGGCGAAATTGATATGTTGAATATATTATACGCTTTCCTTTGTTTTGCAGGAATCGGACTTGTACTTGGTATTTTGCTTGCGTTTGTTTCAAAAGTATTTGCTGTGAAATCAAATCCTAAGGTTGATGAAATATCGGAATGTTTGCCCGGAGCGAACTGTGGCGGATGTGGTTATTCAAGCTGTCGAGCACTTGCTGAAGCTATTGAAAAGGGTATAGCAAAGACAAACTCGTGCCGAGCAACAAGTGAAGAAAACATAAAGAAAATAAG
>JAZRPI010000158.1:0-3489 GCA_045649165.1 Eubacteriales bacterium
GGGAGTCGGGAGCATAATGTCTGTATTTCATACCCGGACTTGCGGGCTTTTTGTCTGTGCACTGGTTTTTTACAGCATCGTTTATTGTAATATCCGGTATAACTTCTCTCAGTTCTTCGTATGTAACCTTACCCGGACGTAACAACTCTGCGCTGTCGCCTTTGAGTATGATTACGGTTGATTCAAGACCTACTGTACAGTCACCACCGTCTATAATAGCGTCCACTCTGCCAAGCATATCTTCAACGACGTGGCTATATGACGTAGGACTCGGTTTACCCGAAAGGTTAGCTGACGGTGCCGCAATCGGACAGCCTGAAGTTTTTATAAGATTGTGCGCAATTTCATTTGACGGTACTCTGATTGCTACCGTTTCAAGACCGCAGGTTACTTCGTAGGGGATTATGTCTTTCTTTGGCAGTATAACAGTCAATGGACCCGGCATAAACTTTTCTGCAAGTTTGTAAAACGTCTCGTTTGTATGCGCGTACTTTTCTGTGTCAGACACTTCTGCAAGATGAACAATCAATGGGTTGTCCATAGGTCTGCCCTTAGCCTTGTATACGTTGGTAACGGCGTTTTTGTCAAGCGCATTAGCGCCAAGTCCGTATACCGTTTCTGTCGGCATGACCACAAGACCGCCATTTTTGATTATATCGGCAGCCTTTTCTATATTCTCTTGTGTTGGATTTTCAATCAACAATGTTTGCATAATTATTACCTTTAAAACTGTTATGCGTTTTTGAGTCTTTCTGCCGTGTCAGCTGTGATAAGCGCGTCAATCATTTCTCCTATATTACCGTTCAAGAAGTTTTCCATTGAGAATATGGAAAGACCGATTCTGTGGTCGGTAATTCTTCCTTGTGGATAGTTGTAGGTTCTTATTTTTTCACTTCTGTCGCCTGTGCCTACCATACTCTTTCTTGCAGACGCGATTTTTTCGTTCTGCTCTGTCTGCTTCATATCAAACAGCTTGGTACGGAGAAGCTTCATAGCCTTATCTCTGTTTTTGAACTGTGAGCGTTCTTCCTGACATTCTATTACGATGCCTGTCGGCAAGTGTGTAAGTCTTACGGCAGATTCGGTTTTATTGATATGCTGACCGCCGGCACCACTACTCTTACACGATTCTATCTTCAAATCTGCAGGGTTGATTTCTATTTCAACTTCTTCAGCTTCGGGGAGTACGGCAACAGTAACGGTTGAAGTGTGTATTCTTCCCGACGTTTCTGTTTCGGGTACTCTTTGTACACGGTGTACGCCGCTTTCGAATTTAAGCTTGCTGTAAGCTCCTTCGCCTTCTACCATAAAGGAGATTTCTCTGAAGCCGCCAAGTCCTGTTTCGTTTGAACTGATTACTTCTGATTTGAAACCTGCACTTTCAGAATACATTGAATACATACGGTAGAGAACACCTGCAAAGAGTGCGGCTTCTTCGCCGCCGGCACCCGCTCTTATTTCAACGATTACGTTTTTGTCATCGTCAGGGTCGCGGGGAAGCAGAAGAATTTTAAGTTCATCAGAGCATCTCTGCATATCTATTTTGCCCTGTTTGTATTCTTCTTCGCACATAGCTTTGAATTCAGCGTCAAGCGGCTCTTTCATCATTTCTTCGCTTTCAATGACTGCGCTTTCAGCTCTTTTGTATTCGCGGAATTTTTCAACTATTGGAGAGAGCGTTTTGTGCTCTTTCATAAGTTTTTTATATTCTTCTTGGTTTGATACTGTTTCGGGCTTTTCAAGCTCTTGCAGTATGTTTTCATACTTTTTTTCTATTTGTTCAAGTTTTTCAATCATTTGTCTAATTTCTCCGTAGTGTCGCTGAAATACAGCTCGGTATATTTAATCTTTGCTTTGTTTACTTTATCTATATATTTTGACGTTTCTTCAAATGGGATATGAATAAGTTTTCCGTTTTGTGTAATTTCGGGGTCATCTAACCATTTGAGAATGTTTCCGCGTCCGGCATTGTAGGCCGCGAGCGCTGTATCATAGTCATGAAATTCAGCATATAATATAGAAAGAAAATATGTGCCGAATTTTATGTTTGTGTCATAGTTGAATAAAGCTTCTTTGCCGTACGTTCCTTCAATACCCATTTTGTACTGAAGCCAATTGAATGTTTCTTCGGTAATCTGCATTATTCCGTATGCCTTGGCGTGAGAAATGGCATTTGGATTAAACGAGCTTTCTGTATTGATTACAGCGCATACAAGCTCAATCGGAACGTTATATTCTTTTGAATACTTACTTATACAAGAAACGTATTCTTCGGGCAACGGATACATTTGCAGTTCCATTTTTTTGAGTATTTGCTTGTATACAAACATTCCTAAACTTAATATAATCGGAACAAGAATGACAGTAATTGCTACTTTTGTTTTGGTTTTCATTTAGTGTCCTTTTTGAAAAGTTTGTCGTAAACTTGTTTGACTGATATTTCAAGGTCTGAAAGTGAGCCGTTGTTTACTATAACGTAGTCAGCATTGTCTGTGTAAAATTTATCATCGTGCTGATTGTTTATTCTTTTTGTTATTTCTTCTGTTGTTATATTATCTCTTTCAATGAGTCTTTGGGTGCGAAGAGATTTGTCAGCAATAACTGAGATTATAACGTCGCATTCTTTGTCAAAGCCGCTTTCAAAAAGCAATGGCGCGTCAACAATTGCGGCAATCTGCTCTGTTTGTTTTTGTTCGTTCAGCCATATCCTTGCTTCGCCAAGAATATATCTATGGGTAATTGAGTTAAGTATTTGCAGTTTTTCTTTGTCGGAGAAGACTATGGATGCGAGTTTTTTTCTGTTAAGCGATTTATCGTTATTTAAAATCTGACTTCCGAAAACGTTTACCAGTTCATCAAGACAAGGTTTGCCTATATTGCAAACTTCTCTTGCAACTTTGTCTGTATCTATGGAATTGATGCCAAGCTTTGAAAACAGTTGGCAAACGCGACCCTTGCCGCTTCCTGTTCCGCCCGTCAGTCCTATAATAAGCATAACGAAATCTCCGAATTAATATAAATACAACTATTATTATATTATATATAATTTTAGTAAATAAAACAAGAGCTAATTAGAATTTTTTGACAGGATGGTGTCATATTGCAGTAAAAAAAGCGCTTAAAATGCGGCTTTTATGGTAGAAAAAACGAAAAGAAAAAAAGTTTAAAAAAATTAAAAAAAGGTGTTGACAAAACATAACCACTATGCTATAATAATTCTCGCCGCATAGATGGGAGCATAGCTCAGCTGGGAGAGCATCTGCCTTACAAGCAGGGGGTCATAGGTTCGAGCCCTATTGTTCCCACCAATGGCCTGGTAGTTCAGTTGGTTAGAACGCTAGCCTGTCACGCTAGAGGTCGTGGGTTCGAGTCCCATCCAGGTCGCCATATGCGGCACTTTATTTGCCTCTGTAGCTCAGTTGGTAGAGCAGAGGACTGAAAATCCTCGTGTCGTTGGTTCGATTCCGACCGGAGGCACCAAACAAAAAA
>JAZRPI010000159.1:0-3818 GCA_045649165.1 Eubacteriales bacterium
GATTTCTTTTGAAATTATACATATATCAAGGTCAATTATGCTGTTGTCCTTTTCGCTTCTTTTTACGCCGAAAACTATAATTTTTTCAACGTCAAAGCTCTGTTTGATTTCATCGCAAATAAAGGAAATTTCCTTGATTTCGGCAATGTTTTTATCCAAACACCTCACCCTTCCAAAAGTTACATTATTCTATATTAAAAGTATAACACACCGCTAAAAAAAAGTAAAGTATAATGCTCAAAATCTATTGAAAATACGATATGCAAAGTATATAATAGTTTTGATAAGGGTAAAGCGGTATTGTGACTTGTGGGGCTTTTGGTTACTCCCCACTAAGTATGGCAAAAACGGTGTAATATAATGTGTGTTGCTGCCTTTATGCACCACTTTTTTAAAAAAACTATCCAAAAAGACAAGTTTTGGTAAAATTATTAAAAACACCTTATTAGTGGTGGAAATATATACGGTTATGTGGGCGTAATTTTGCCAAAGTGGTGGAACATAACAAAATTAAGGAGAAATATACTATGTCTATAATGAAAATACCAACACCTGTGGAGATAAACATAAAAGACGAAAGGGTACAATCTACTCAGTTGCTTTTCTGCAAATATGCGAAAATGTCCGAGAAACATGGCGTAACCAAAGTTGATATAAGCGGTGTTCCTGTGAATAGCGAGTTTTTCGTAAGCTCAAAAGAACCGCTTGAAACTTTTATTGGCTGTAATGCATACGACTACGAAGTGAAAAACGGTTTTTATAACTATCGAATAGTACCCCTTTGCAAGACTATGACTTTTGACAACGTATAAAAAATCCCCGAAGAAGATTTACTTCTTCGGGGTGTTTTTTATTTTAGAAATACATATTCTTTGCTTTGATATAAATCACAATTCCGACAGCAAGTACAACCAAGATTACAATAACGATAATCCAAAGTGTTGTGTTGCTATTACCGAGAATATCTCCGCCGTCAACGACTTTCTTTGTTTCTTCATCTTTGTCAGGCGCCTTTGTCGTGTCAGACTTTCCTGTTGTTTGCTGTGTGGGTGTGTTCTGTGTGTCTACTGTCGTATCTGTAACTGTGGTTGTTTCGTCAGGTTTTGTAGTTTCGACAGGTTTTGTAGTCTGCACAGTCTGGCTTGACTGAGTAGATTCAACAATGCTGATACTTGACGACTTAACTGTTATGGGAATAATGGTGTTGTCAGCTCTCTTTGCGACTATTGCAGCAGTAATTGCTGACAAGTCAAAAACTGAAGTCTTCTTTGCCTTGAGAGTAAATCTGAAAATATCGCCGTTGCAGTTTTTGTCTTTATCAAATATGATAGCGCCGTCGCCTGTTTTTGTGTTAAAGTCAGTAATCACACTGTCTTTAAGCAACCATTCGACCTTTGTGAGAGTAAACAAGTTTTTGTCAAAAGACGGTGTAATACCGATAGAGCGTACCATAGCACAGTCTGAAAGTGTGACTGTAACAGTAACAGTTTCATCAATAGCAACCTTGTTTGATGAAAGCTTGAATTTTAGCGTAGGAGATGCGGCTGAAGCGCATACACATAACGCCATAAGAGTTATGATAATAAGAGCAAGTGAAATAAATTTTTTCATATTCTCGATACCCCATAAATATTTACTACATTATATAATAACACATAATAAAAAAATATTCAAGTGTTCCCGCTTTCTTTCGGAGAAAGCTTAGCAAAGAACTTACTAAATGGGTATTTTGAAATAATATTATCTAATTTGTAGGGGGCGGATTCCATATCCACCCGTTTTTCATGCAACGGACGACCAATGGTCGCCCCTACAAGATAAACAATATTATTTTTGCAAACTCACTATGTAAGTTTTCTTCGCCTACTTTCTTTCAAAAAAGAAAGTAGGTGCCAAGCTTTTTTCAAAAAAACGGGCTCTGCACCAAGATTGATGCAGAGCCTTGTTTGTTTTATTATTCAGCTGCCTTTGCCGTTTCGATAATCTTCTGAGAAACGTTGCCGGGAACTTCTTCATAGCGTACGAATTCAAAAGTATATCTGCCGAGACCGCCTGTATTTGCTCTGAGTACGATTGCGTAGTCAAGCATTTCAGACTTCGGAACTTCAGCTTCAACAATAGAGTAGTCCTTCTTCTTTTCGTCGGGGTTCATACCGAGAATACGACCGCGGCGCTTGTTGATATCGCCGATGATGTCGCCCATTTCAGAAGTAGGAATTCTTACCTTAAGAAGACCGACAGGCTCAAGAATAACGGGGTTAGCCTGAGCAAGACCTGCTTTGTATGCAAGGATAGCCGCAAGTTTAAACGAAATTTCGTTTGAGTCAACGGGGTGGTAAGAACCGTCGTAAAGGTCAGCCGCAAGGTTAACTACGGGGAATCCTGCAAGAACACCCTTTGACATAGCTTCAAGCAAGCCCTTTTCAACTGCGGGATAGTAGTTCTTGGGAACGTTACCGCCGACAACGCTCTGTGTGAAAGTAAGGCCTAAGTCTTCGCCGGGAGCAAAAGTAATCTTAACGTGACCGTACTGACCGCTACCGCCCGACTGTTTCTTATGTTTACCTTCAACCTGTACCTTTTTCTTGATAGTTTCTCTGTATGCAATCTTGGGTTTTGACATTTCAACTTCTGTGTTGTATCTTGTTTTAAGTTTTGAAAGAACAACGTCAAGGTGGATATCGCCAAGACCTGAGATAAGAATCTGTTTTGTTTCGGTGTTGTTTTCGTATTTCAGAGTTTCATCTTCTTCAAGGAGTCTGTTGATGCCCTGAGAAATCTTGTCTTCGTCGCCCTTAGCCTTAGGCGAAACAGCCATAGTAAATACTGATTCGGGATATACAGTAGCTGTATAGGGAGCAACGTTAGAAACAGAAAGAGTGTCGTTTGTTTCAGTAGAAGCGAGTTTGGGAATCATACCGATATCGCCGCAGCAGAGTGTGTCAACTTCGGTCTGCTTCTTACCGCGCATCATATAGAAGTGAGCGAATTTTTCAGAACCTTCCGTACGCATATTCTTAAGGGTCATATCGTTGCGAAGTTCGCCGTTCATAACCTTGAAGAATGACATCTTACCAACAAAGGGGTCAGAAATTGTCTTGAATACGAATATGCTTGTCGTGCCGTTTTCGTCTATTTCAACTTCTTTTATTTCGCCGTTTTCAACTACGTGTTCACAAGTATGGCAGAGATATGTCGGGAATGAGTCAACTGCAATTTCGAGCAATGACGCGATGCCCCAGAGTTTTACTGCGCTTCCGCATACGATAGGAGCGATTGAGCCATTCATAAAGCCGACTTTCAAAGCTTCTGAAGCTTCTTCTTTTGTGATTTCTTCGCCTGCGAAGTATTTTTCCATAAGTTCATCGCTTGTTTCTGCGATTGATTCAAGGAAAGATTCGCGATATTTGTCAGCGATTGCTTTTGCATCGGAGTCGATGTCGCCGTCAGTAAAGCTACCGTCAGCGGCAAAAGTTCTCTGCTTCATTGTAATAAGGTTAATAAAGCTTGTGCTGCCTGTTTTTGTAGGTATATAAAGCGGACAAACCGAAAGACCGAAGTTTTCGCGAAGTTCGTCGAACAGTCTTTCGAAGTTTGCTTCCTTGTCGTCAAATTTGTTTATGAAGAATGCTTTGGGAATATCGGCATTTGTAGCGTTATCCCAAGCGAGTTTTGTACCGACTTCAACGCCGCCGCGCGCGTCAACAGCGATAAGAGCACTGTCAGCAACTCTGATTGCCTGAACAACTTCGCCTTCAAAGTCAAGGTATCCGGGTGTATCTATAAAATTAACTTTTGTATCTTTCCAAATAACAGGC
>JAZRPI010000160.1:0-1785 GCA_045649165.1 Eubacteriales bacterium
CCTTAAACGGAGAGCAAGACTTTCAGAAATCTCTGTTGATGATTGTCCGGATCTTATCAGCGAAGAAGAAAATCTCGAAATAGTTTTTATTAAAGAAGAACAGAAAATAATGGTACATAGGGCATTAAAAAAATTGAAGCCCGAATATCATCAGGTTCTTTGGCTTATATATTTTGAGAATTTCAGCAACAAAGATGTTGCGATGGTAATGAAGAAATCTGTTCACAACGTTGAAACCCTTGTTTATCGTGCCCGTAAATCACTTAAATCGCAATTAGAAATGGAGGGCTTTGTGTATGAAGAACTATGATGAAACTATCAATTCTGTTTTTGAGCGTATTAACGAATACGAAGTTGAGAAAAAGCACAAAAGAAAAATTATAACGAGAACCGTAACCTCGCTATGTTGTTTTTGCCTTGTCGCATTGTTAGGCATAGGAGTTTGGCAAAGCGATTTGTTTAAGTCAATGCCGCCTACTGTGTTGGATGGATCTTCCAATATCGGCGAACTTGATGATTCAAGCCTGCAAGCGACAGATAACGGAAATGGAGATAAACAAAATCAGTCGCAGCAAGATACTTCTGTGCCGATTGGAGTTGAAGGTGATGCTCCTACTACTGATGATAAAACCGAGAACGATAATGTAAGACACATCTGCTATCTTAATCAGATTGATGGAATAGCAAATGCCGCCCCGTTATACCTTGATCCTGCCAAGCATTATACCGAAGATTGGAACAACGAAAAAGTTACACAGTATTTAGGCATCGACTTAAGAAACCTCGGCAGTGAGTTTGAGTACATTGGCGAGCAAAATCACACGGTCACTTATCGCAATGATGGTACGTTAGTAAGAGATTTAATGGGTTTTCGTTATAAATATTCGGGTAGTGAATTCACTGTTGCTGTAAGCAAACTTTCTCTGCCTTACGACTGCATCTATGCTCTTGAGGAAAGCAAGAAAACTAATGTCGGTACGGAAAAAGGAAGTGTCGAGGTGTTGTTTGCCGGAGCTGCAGGTGGCGAAAATACAACGAAAAACCAAACTTTAATTGTCGCTGACTTTGAATTGAACGGGGTTAATTATCGTGTCAAAGCAGAAAATATTTCCTTGACAAGCTTTTATAATTTTGTAAGAAGCATATTAAATAAATAAAGCTTTTTACAGGAATGTTCGATGTATGGAGAATGATTATGAAAAAATATATAATTATTTTATTAACTATTTGCCTATCATTATCTATGGTTGCTTGTAGTATGAATAATAACGTATCGGACAGCGCTGAAACAGATGATATAAAGACGAAGCAGGCATTCTATCTCAATGCTGAAATGGTTGAGATTTGCATCGGTGAGTCAAAGTTTTGTTTTGAAAGATCCGAAGATGTAAAAGCAATTTGTGGATTGTTTGAGGATATTGTTGGAAGTAAGGTTCCGTCCGATGCAATTCCAACTGAAGGGTTTTATGAAATCACTTTTTACCTAACGGATAAGAAAACCACTGTCATTCTAACCGGCTCGACAATAATTATTGATGGCGTTGAATATTATACCAACAAAGACATAGTAAAACCTTTGAGCGAATATCTGAAGTAGCACTTCTTTGCAAATTATTGATTTAATCGTAAATAAGTAAGCTGATTAGTGTCCCAAAAGTCGTGTGATTTTTGGGACACTTTCATTATTCATTTTGAACTTTCTGCAAAACCTATTGACAAAATAGGTCTACATAGTGTAGAATAAAAGAGGTCTACAAGATGTAAAACAACCGGAGGTGCATTATG
>JAZRPI010000161.1:0-1735 GCA_045649165.1 Eubacteriales bacterium
TAGGCTCTGCATTCGGGCTTCTTTCAACCGTTCTGAGCAAAAACATTATTGACATCGTCACAAAATTCAGACACGGCGAGCTTATCTTTATTGCAATAGCATACATAGCTATGAAGCTTGGCGTCGTTATTCTCAACGCGATAACAAGCCTTATTTCAGCACGTGTACAGCTAAAAGTTAACCAGGAAATGCGCAGAAACGTATTTGACAAGGTTTTGTCAGCGCAGTGGGAAAACATTTCCGAATACCATTCAGGCGATATTCTTTCGCGTATAAGCAGAGATACTGAAACCGTTGCATCAAACATAATTACCTGGCTTCCGTCAGCTATAATAAACATTATACAGTTTGTTGCAACGTTCTTCCTTATAATGTACTACGATGCAACACTTGCTTTGTTGGCGCTCATCAGCGCCCCCATTATTTTTGTAACTTCAAGCTTTTTTGCAAAGAAAATAAGAAAACACAGCAAAAGAACACGCGAAATCGGTGCTGAGATGCTGTCTTTCCATAATGAATCGATACAAAATCTGCAAATTATAAAATCTTTTGATATAACCGACTCATACAGAAATAAACTTTTGAAAAAACAAGAAAAACAGAAAAAGGCTATACTTGACTACAACAGATTTTCAGTATTTTCTTCGTCGTTTATGTCCCTTGTCGGAATGGTAGTAGGCGGTCTATGCTTTTTCTGGAGTGTATACAGACTGTGGCACAATCAGATTACTTTTGGCGAAATGGTACTCTTTTTACAGCTTGCGGGTATGCTGTCAGGCTCGTTTAACTCTCTTGTATCACTTGTGCCTACTGCAATTACCACTGCAACGTCTGCAGGGCGCGTAATGGCTATCACTCAGTTACCAAAAGAAACACTTGAATATAAAGAAGAAACAGACAAAATTCTTTCTGCAGGTAAATGTGCCGTGCATTTGCAAATAGACAGTATGGACTTTTCGTATCAATCGGGAAATTCCGTCTTTCATAATGCAAAACTTGAAGCTTCTCCCGGTGAAATAGTTGCACTTGTAGGCCCGTCAGGCGGCGGAAAAACTACTATGCTCAGAATCCTGCTCGGTCTTGTCGCAGTTGAAAAAGGAACAGCAATCGTCCATTGTGACAACCCCGATATAAGCATCAATATCTCCCCGTCTACTCGCAGACTGTTTGCATACGTGCCGCAAGACAATACTCTGTTCTCGGGTACTGTGGCTGATAACTTAAGAATAATGAAGCCCGACGCTTCTGACGAAGAACTTGAAAACGTTCTCAAAATAGCTTGTGCCTACGATTTTGTAACCAAATTACCAAACGGAATCAATACAATTCTCGGCGAACGCGGAAACGGTCTTTCAGAAGGACAAATTCAGCGTATTTCAATTGCAAGAGCCTTGCTTTGCAAAGCACCGATTCTTCTCTTTGATGAAGCGACAAGCGCACTTGATATAGATACGGAACATACGATTTTGCGTAACATTACAGAAACTCAGAAAAACCGTACCTGTATCGTAACAACCCACCGCCCGTCCGTTCTTGAACTTTGTAACCGTGTTTACCATATAAACGATGAAACGGTAACACAGATGAGCGAAAACGATATACAAAAACTGATTGAAAGTTTTTAAAAACAAAAAGGAGTGAAAATTCACTCCTTTTTTATTTTTTCAAATCTTCGAGTAATGCTTTTATGTCTTTATACACAAAAGTCGGCTTTGTTTCGCTTTTTTCAAGGTCT
>JAZRPI010000162.1:0-2972 GCA_045649165.1 Eubacteriales bacterium
GGGGCAGAATTTTCTGACAGTTTTGCGCATACTGAGTCGGATATGACTACCGCGTTATCCATTTCTGCAAGAAAGGGATATTTTTTTGCGCATTTTTCCGTAAGGAAAATGTTGATGATTTCTACATTAGAAGATATAGCTTCTTTTGTAAGTTTTATTCCTTCAAAAAGAAATGCTTTTCTTTCTTCGCGGAATTTTTTCTCTTTGAGTTTTGCGCTTTCAACAATAAGCGGGTTTTGTCTGCTAGTGATAATATCCAAAAAAAGCACCTCCTTTTTTTAGGTTACAACAAAAAAATTAACATATTGATAATATTTGATATGAAAATGAAAATTGCTTTTTGTAGCACAAAAACCCGGGTAAATCCGGGTTTTTGGTACAATTTTAACTTATTTAAGTGCTTCTTTAGCTTTTTCTACGATTACTGCGAATGCATCCTTGTCAGAAACTGCGATTTCAGCAAGAACCTTTCTGTTAAGGTTGATGCCAGCGAGCTTAAGACCGTGCATAAGCTGTGAATAGTTGATTCCGTTAACCTTTGCCTGAGCAGAGATTCTTGTAATCCAGAGAGCACGGAAATCTCTCTTCTTCTGTTTTCTACCTACGTAAGCGTAGTTACCGCTCTTCATTACAGCCTGCTTAGCCATCTTGAAGTGCTTGCTCTTTGCACCCCAATAGCCTTTAGCGAGCTTGAGTATTTTATTTCTTCTCTTACGAGTCATCATAGCGCCTTTAACTCTTGCCATTGTAATATCCTCCTACATTCAATTCTTTATCAATTATTTAATAAGTGTTCTAACTGTGGGTGCCATAGATTCGCTGAGGTAACCAGCTTTTCTCAAACCTCTTTTACGTTTAGCAGTCTTAAGACCGAGGTTGTGGCGGTGATGTGAATGATTGATTTTTACTTTTCCGCTTTTTGTAAGAGTGAATCTCTTAGCAGAAGCGCTGTGTGTTTTCATTTTTCCCATTTTGATAGGACTCCTTTCTCGATATACATCATCTTACTGTTATACAGTAATAATGAAAAAATTACTTTTTTATTTGTTCTTCACAGGAACAATCATCATTGACATAAATCTTCCTTCGAGTACAGGCTGCTTTTCAACAGTTCCGAGTTCGCTGCAAGCTTCTTTGAACTGTTCGAGCAACTGTTTACCGATATCAAGGTGTGTCATCTGACGTCCTTTGAATTTAACAATTACTTTAACCTTATCGCCGCCCTTAAGGAATCTGTGGGCGTGATTAACTTTTGTGTTGAAATCGTTTACGTCAATTCTGCAAGAAAGCTGAATTTCCTTTGTTTCAACAGTCTGCTGCTTCTTTCTCGCTTCTTTTTCGCGTTTGTCGCGGTCAAAGCGGAACTTGCCGTAGTCCATAATCTTGCATACGGGCGGGTCTGACTGAGCAGACATAAGTACTAAATCAAGGCCTTTGTCGTAAGCTGCTTCTAATGCATCAATGTAGCTGAGCATGCCTAACTGTTCGCCTTCGTTTGAAATAACTCTGAACATCTTGGAATCTGAGCACTTAAGTTCGCTCTTGATATCCTCATTAATGATGTTGTCTTTGCTGTTTGTGTTTTTTATTATAAAACACCTCCGAAAAAATAAAAAATGCGCGAAATCAGTAACAACTCCGCACAAAACAATATACCCAAAAGTATAAGGGTAAAGCTTTATTAACCGATACAAGCCTTTTGCCGTACGGTGAGAACGGAGTGTTCTGCTTCTTTTTTTACTCAGCAAGTATACCACACTTACACCCACTTGTCAAGGGGGTAATCAAATTTATTTTTACAAATCAGCAGGGGGAATGGCTATTGCAATTTTTTTGGCGGTATGCTATAATAATATAAATATATATGTAAGAATTATGCAAAGTGTGGTGAGTGTGTTGGCAGAGCGTGAGACTAAAAAGTCAAAAGGCTTGATAAAAAGAGATATCAAAAAGAAAAAGAAGAAGCCCTCTGTACAAAGGGATATAAAACCGATGAATAACACACGTTCCGAAATGACCGGAACAAAAATGAATATAAATGAGCAAACTGTCGCAAAGCGCAGAGCTGCTCGCAGTGAAAAAGTGATAAACCCAAAATCTCCTGAAGTGAAAAGGGGAGCGCGTAGGGCGCAAGAATACAAAATCAAGAAGAAAAAACGTGGTATAAGCCGAGCTGCATTAGCGTATACCGTTATATTCTTGACGGTGTTTGTTCTTATTTCTCTGGTATGCGGTCTTTTGTTCTATTCAAATCTTGTAAAGGTTGATAAAACTGAGTACAGCAGAATAAGACTGAAAATGGGACTTCAGCACGAAGTGGAAGAAATTGACGATATCGGTGTTGACGTTTCAAAATATTACCGTGACGAAATGTTTTACGTCAATATGACGGCTATGGCTGAAGAGTTTGATTTTCTTATTACGGGCGACCACGAAGAACTCAGATTTATAACAAATGAAAAAAAGGGCGAAGAAGTAAGATTTCTTCTTGGTACAAATCTTGCTGTAATTAATACTTCGAGTGTAAGACTTGATGGTAACGTTGAAAAAATAGACGGTAACATTTACGTTCCCGCGTCCTTCATTACCGAATATATGAACGGTATTGAGTTTATTTTTGACGTAGAAGAGTCAACCATAAGCATATTGAGAAATACTGCACGAAACGAATCGGGAAGGTTTGTTAAGTCTGATATAGGTTTCAAACTACAATCTGACAATATTACAAATTTCTTGCCCGAAGCAGAATTGTCTGAAGCTGAACAGGCAAAGTGCTATTTCAAGAACGCTTCAGCGGATGATTATAGTGATTTACAACAAAACTAAAGGTGAATTATGGCGAACAGTAGACCCACAAGAAGCAATATGAATACACAGTACAGAAGACAGCCTACAAAGAGAAGAAAAAAGAGAAAAAACAACGACGCTTTTCTCTGGTTCTTGATTGTAGTTATGGGAATAGCTTTGATTTG
>JAZRPI010000163.1:0-24400 GCA_045649165.1 Eubacteriales bacterium
ACTCTCTACGGCAGAAGAAGAAATATACCCGATTTGAAATCAAGCAAGGCTATGTTACGTAAGTTTGGCGAGCGAGTAGCGATGAACAGTCCTATTCAGGGAACTGCTGCTGATATAATCAAGATTGCTATGGTTAATACAGAGAAAGCATTAGCTGAAAGCGGTATTGATGCAAGACTCATTTTGCAGGTACACGACGAACTTATTGTTGAAGCAAACAAAAACTGCGCAGACAAAGCTCAGGAAATACTCCAGAGAGAAATGGAAAACGCAGTAAAATTAGCCGTTCCTTTGACTGTTGAAATCCAGCAGGGCAAAACTTGGTTTGAATGTAAATAAAAATAAAAAGGACTGTTTTTACAGTCCTTTTTCTATTATTTTGTTTTCTTTTAACGATTGTTTGACGTCAATTATTCTCTGATTGGACGAGCCGCGGAATTTAAGGCTAATGTCTTTTAATTCTTCCACAAACTCGCCGTCAACGAGAACGTCTATCATCGACAGCATTTCTAACGTGTTTTCAGTAAACGCTCTTGATTCTTTTTGTCCCGACAACTCTTCAAAGGTATAACCCGAATAACACCACACGTTTTTGTTTGGTAACTCATTTTTAACTCTCTTTAGCAGCGCGACAAGTGTGGGTTGATTCTGTGGTTCAAAAGGTTCTCCGCCGAGAAGCGACAGACCTTCAATATAGTCGGAAGACAATGCTTCAATTATGCTGTCTTCAGTTTCTTTTGTATATTCTTTACCAAAGTTGAAATTCCAAGTATCTGGGTTAAAGCAGCCTTTGCAGTGGTGGGTACAACCCGACACGAAAAGGCTGACTCGAATGCCCTTACCATTGGCGATGTCAACTTTTTTTATTTCGCCGTAATACATATCAGAGATGCAATACTCTTTCTTTGATTTCCTGTGTTCTGCCCTGATTCCAGTACTGTGTACCGATATATCCGCATGTTCTTCTTGCAACGTTCATCTTGTTCTGGTCTGTGTTACCGCACTTAGGGCACTTCCAGATGAGTTTCTTGTTTTCATCTGTTTCAATCTGGATTTCGCCGTCGTAGCCACATTCCTGACAGTAGTCGCTCTTTGTGTTGAGTTCGGCGTACATAATGTTGTCATAGATGAACTGCATAACGGAAATAACAGCATCAAGGTTGTCCTGCATGTTGGGAACTTCAACGTAAGAAATAGCGCCACCGGGTGAAAGAGCCTGGAACTTAGATTCAATTCTGAGCTTTTCAAAAGCGTCAATTTCTTCTGTTACGTGAATGTGGTAGCTGTTTGTAATATAGCTCTTGTCGGTTATGCCCTGAACGATACCAAACTTAGACTGCAAGCATTTTGCAAACTTATATGTTGTACTTTCAAGGGGAGTGCCGTAAAGTGAATAGTCAATATTTTCGTCAGCTTTCCACTTAGCTGTGTATTCGTTAAGTTTTCTCATAATGGTAAGACCGAGTTCTTCGCCTTCGGGCTCAGTAAGCTTCTTACCGTTAAGCGCCATAACACATTCCCAAAGACCTGCATATCCGAGCGAAAGTGTGCTGTATCCGCCGTGGAGATACTTGTCGATTGTTTCGCCTTTTTTGAGTCTGAGCAATGCGCCGTGCTGCCACAAAATAGGAGCAGCATCGGAAGTTGTGCCTGTAAGCCTTTCGTGTCTGCACTGTAATGCCTTGTGACAGAGTTCCATTCTTTCGTCGAAAATCTTCCAGAATTCGTTCATGTTACCCTTTGCAGAAAGACCGATATCAACAAGGTTAACAGTTACAACGCCCTGGTTGAATCTTCCGTAGTACTTCGGCTTGCCTTCTTCGTCAAGGAAAGGAGTCAAGAAGCTGCGGCAACCCATGCATGTATAGCAGTTACCATTACCGTTTTTGTCAATCTTGCTCTGAAGCATAATCTTTTCAGAAATGTAGTCGGGAACCATTCTCTTTGCTGTGCATTTCGCAGCAAGTTTTGTGAGATAGAAGTAAGGTGTTCCTTCTTTTATGTTATCTTCTTCAAGAACGTAAATAAGCTTGGGGAACGCGGGTGTCACCCACACGCCGTCTTCGTTCTTAACGCCCTGATATCTCTGCAAGAGTACCTGTTCGATAATAAGAGCCAAGTCTTTCTTTTCCTGTTCGCTCTTTGCTTCGTTGAGATACATAAATACTGTAACAAAGGGAGCTTGTCCGTTTGTTGTCATCAAAGTTACTACTTGATACTGTATTGTCTGTACTCCACGGGAAATTTCATCTCTGAGACGTCTTTCAACAATTGTTGTAATCTGTTCATCAGAAGGGTTAATGCCGATAAGGTTATATTCATCAATAACGTTTTTACGGATTTTTTCTCTAGAAATCTGTACGAAAGGAGCAAGGTGTGCAAGGCTGATAGACTGACCGCCGTACTGGTTGCTAGCAACCTGAGCGATAATCTGTGTAGCAATGTTACAAGCAGTTGAGAAGCTGTGGGGCTTTTCAATCTTTGTTTCGCTTATAACTGTACCATTCTGGAGCATATCTTCAAGGTTAACAAGGTCACAGTTGTGCATTCTCTGAGCATAGTAGTCAGAGTCGTGGAAGTGAATGATACCTTCCTTGTGAGCTTGTACTATTTCCTGGGGAAGAAGAATACGGTCTGTAATATCGCGGCTTACTTCGCCTGCCATGTAGTCACGCTGAACGCTGTTAACTGTGGGGTTCTTGTTCGCGTTTTCCTGTTTTACTTCTTCGTTCTGGCAATCGATAAGAGAGAGAATTCTCTTGTCAGTTGTATTTGCCTTTCTTGCAAGTGAACGGATATATCTGTACTTGATATAGTTTCTTGCAACGTTGAAAGCACCGTGTTTCATGATTTCGCTTTCAACCATATCCTGTATTTCTTCAACTCCGAGAGCTCGGCCGAGCTTTTCGCATTCGCCCCTTACGTGACGTTCAATAGCGTCAATGTAAGCTTCTGAGAGTCTTTCGTTTTCAGGTACTGTGGAATTTGCCTTTGAAATAGCAATTTTGATTTTGTCGCCTTCGTAAACAACCTGCGCGCCACTTCTTTTTATAATATTCATACCGTTCTCCTATATGTGAAATTTACTATTGTAGACATTATAACACATACAACATATTGAAGTCAATAGGGAGAAATAACACTATATATAGTGGTTTTTGTTTTTGTAAGATTCTTTGAGTTTATGGTCTGAAAAGTGCAAAAAAGTGCTTAGTTATGCTGAAAAATCAAGAAAAAAGATATGGTAAAATAAAGAAAAAAGTCGGCGAAAAATTTCGCCGACACAATATGTAGAACCGAAAAAATTACAAAAAATTTTAAAAAATTTTAGGTAATAAATAGGTACGGTCTCTGAATAAGATTTTAGTAAAAAACTTAGTTGTTTTTGAGTTCTTCAATACAGTCTTTGCAGACGAGTTTGCCTTTAAAATAGGTTACGTTATCAGCGTTTCCGCAGAAAATACAAGCAGGCTGATATTTTTTCAAAATAACCTTGTCTTCATCTGTAAAGATTTCAATAGAGTCATTATTTGAAAGCTCAAGAACGTTTCTGAGTTCAATCGGAACAACAAAACGTCCAACAGAGTCGATTTTTCTTACAATACCGGTAGATTTCATAGCGTAATTCCCCTTATTTTGTTTAATATTTTATTCTTTTCGTGTATATTCTACCATAAATGTATAAAAATGTCAATAATTACCATAAAAATTATTTTTTGGGAGAACGATGTGTTATGATAGGGAAAATATGCGGATTTATATGTGTTTTGTCGTTTATCTTCGGTTGCATCAGCGGTAACTTGACAGAACTCGGTAACGCTGTATATGACGGAGCATCTTCTGCGGTTACATTAACTATATCCCTAATTGGTGTTATGTGCCTGTGGAACGGTATTATGCAGGTGGCTACGTCTTCGGGTGTTGTTGACAAGTTATCAAGAATGATGTCGCCCCTTCTCAAGTTTCTTTTTCCCGATGCCTATAAAAAGAAAAACGGTATAGGTGAGATTGCAGCAAGTTTCAGCGCCAATATATTTGGAATAGGGAATGCCGCAACGCCTTTGGCAATTAAGGCTATGGAAAGACTGCAGGAAAATAACGACGACAAAACAAAGGCTACAAATGACATGATAATGTTTACGGTTCTTGGCACTGCGTCTTTTGATATATTTCCTACCACTCTGATTGCTTTACGTAAGGCGGTAAACAGCCAAGGGCCTTTTGATATTATTGTTCCGGTATGGATTTGCTCATTTGTTACGGCGATTTGTGCGGTTTTGCTTACCAAGGGAATATGCAGTTTGCGTAAAAAATAGAGCTATATATTATATATATAATTAAAAGGAAGGAAATTTGTCGATATATGGAGTTTGTATCAAAACTAATCGTTCCTTTATGTATGGCTTTAATGGGGTTGGGAATGTTAATCTCAAAAAAAGATTTATTCTCCGAATTTACAAAGGGGGCAAAGAGTGGATTTAAGACAGCTATTGGACTTCTACCCACACTTGTAGCACTCCTGTGTGCCATATCAATGTTTAATGCAAGCGGAGCTGCTGATTTCCTTACAAGGTTATTATCTCCCTTGGGCGAAAAGATAGGTATTCCGTCTGAAATAATACCTTTGGTTATAGTAAGACCTTTGTCAGGGGGAGCATCTACGGCTTTAATCTCTGATATTTTCAAAAATTATGGTGCAGATAGCTTTGTCGGGCGGTGTACTTCTGTAATTGCGGGGTCATCTGACACGCTTTTATACATAGTTTCGGTGTATTTTGGGGCTATCGGCATCAAAAAAACACGTGAAACCGTCCCAATTGCCTTCATAACTATGGTTTTTTGTGTATTTTTTTCCGTATTTTTGTGCAGAATCTTCTTTAAAGGGTAAGTTTTTGTGCAAAAAGTATACAAAAAGGGTAAAAAAGGCTAAAAAGTTCTACATATTTGATAGTAAAAATATTGTAAAACTATTGCAAATATGGGGAGATTATGATATAATCATAAGGCTTGATGTGCGTTGAAGCGAGAGGTTGCTGTAGAAATACAGGTAATTTTCGTGGAGTATGTCCGATATTTAACCGGGCGACAGCAAATTGCTAAACACTTTCCCGTGCCTTTTGGTGCGGACGTTACCCGGATTTTGCCCAGAGTTGCAGGCAAATTCCGTTTTTTGTAAGGTTCGCTAAGAAACACGCGGCAGAGTGTAGAAACAATTTCGGCCCTTTTAAATGGCAGTGTATTATTTAAAAGGAGGCAAACAAAAATGGCAGTAATTGAGAAACTCAGAATTCGTCTTAAGAGCTATGACCACACATTGATTGACCAGGCGTCAGAGAAGATTGTAGACACAGCGAAGAGAAACGGTGCTAAGGTATCCGGTCCTATTCCGCTTCCCACAGAAAAGGAAGTTGTTACAATTCTCCGTGCTGTTCACAAGTACAAGGATAGCCGCGAACAGTTCGAATTGAGAACTCACAAACGTCTTATCGACGTTATCAAACCGTCAGAAGAAGCAGTAAAGGCTTTCACAAGTCTTGAACTTCCCGCCGGCGTTGAAATCGAAATCAAACTGTAAGAGAAAACTTATAGTTTTGAATTGAGACCGAAAGGTCTTGGTCATGTTGGAGAAATTCCAACCAATAACCTAACAGGAGGAAAAACGAAATGAAAAAGGCGATTATCGGTAAGAAACTCGGAATGACACAGATTTTCGATGAAAAAGGTAACGTAATTCCGGTAACTGTAATCGAAGCGGGACCCTGCGTGGTTTCGCAAATCAAAACAAACGAAACAGATGGTTATGAGGCAGTTCAGCTCGGCTTTATGGATATAGCTGAGAGAAAATTGAGCAAAGCCGAAGCAGGTCACTTGAAGAAGGCCGGCGTTTCCATGAAGAAGCACTTGAAGGAATTCAGACTTGATGATATTTCCGGATACAAGCTTGGCGATACCGTCACCGCAGATGTATTTGAAGCAGGTGAAAAGGTCGACATTACCGGTATTACAAAAGGTCACGGTTACACAGGTGCTATCAAGAGATGGAACCAGCACACTCTCATGAAGACTCACGGCGTTGGTCCTATACACCGTCAGTCAGGTTCTATGGGTGTTATCGACCCTGCTAGAATCTTCAAGAACAAACACATGGCAGGACAGTACGGTGCAGAACAGGTTACAGTTCTTAATCTTACTGTTGCAAAAATTGATGCAGAAAAGAACATTATTGCTGTAAAAGGTGCCATCCCTGGCGCTAAAGGCGGCATCGTGTTTATCCGCAATGCGGTAAAAGCGTAAGCGGAAGGAGGAAATAAGATGCCAAACGTAAAAGTTGTTAATATGGCTGGCAAGGAAGTTGGAGAAATCGCTCTTAACGAAGCGCTTTTCGGTGCAGAAGTTAACGCAACAGTTCTTCACACAGCTGTCAGAGCATATCTCATGAATCAGAGACAGGGCACACAGTCAACTCTTACACGTACAGAGGTTTCCGGTGGCGGAAGAAAGCCTTGGCGTCAGAAGGGTACTGGCCGTGCAAGACAGGGTTCAACACGTTCACCCCAGTGGACACACGGTGGTGTAGCTCTTGGTCCTAAGCCCCGCGAATACAGAGTTACTCTTAACAAGAAAACAAAACGTCTCGCACTTGTAAGCGCACTTTCTGATAAGGTTGCTTGCGGCAACATGGTTGTTGTTGACAGCATCGCTGCAGAAGATTACAAGACAAAGACAATGAAAGCAATGCTTGATGCAATCGGCGCTGCAAAGAAAACATTGGTAGTACTTCCTGAAGTTGATTCAAAGGTTATCAAGAGCTTTGCAAACATTCCCGGTGTTAAGACAACACAGTACAACACACTCAATGTATACGATATATTGAATGCTGATACATTTGTTGTTGCACAGGCTGCAGTTGCTAAGATGGAAGAGGTGTACGCATAATGAAAACAGCACAGGATATTATTGTCAGACCTATCATTACAGAAGACAGTATGGCGAGAATTGCTGATAAGACATACACCTTCGAAGTAATGAAGAGCGCAACAAAGCCCGAAATTGCTGAAGCAGTTGAAAAGCTTTTCAAAGTTAAGGTTGCTGACGTAAACACAATTAATATGAAGAAGAAAGCCAAAAGAGTAGGCGTTCATGCAGGCTACAAGAAAGCTTGGAAGAAAGCTATCGTTACTCTTGCAGAAGATTCAAAAACAATTGAATTCTTCGACGGTATGATCTAATTGAAGGAGTGAAGAGAAATGGCAGCTATTAAATACAAACCTACTACTCCGTCGAGAAGACACATGTCAACTCCTTCTTTCGACGAAGTAACAAAGTTTACCCCCGAAAAAAGCCTTCTTACAACTCTTAAGAAGCACTCAGGCCGTAACAGCTACGGTAGAATTACTGTTCGTCACAAGGGCGGCGGTAACAAGAGAAAATACAGACTTATCGACTTCAAGCGCGAATATGTAGGTGCTGAAAAGGTTATCGGTATTGAATACGACCCTAACAGAACAGCTTACATCGCACTTCTCGAAAACGAAGCAGGCGATAAGAAATATATGGTAGCTCCCGCTGGTCTTACAGCAGGCGACACTGTTTACACAGGCGCTGAAGCAGACATCAAAGTGGGTAACACGCTTCCTATTGAAAACATTCCTGTTGGTACATTCATTTACAATATTGAATTGTATCCCGGAAAAGGCGGCCAGTTAGTTCGTTCTGCAGGTGTTGCAGCACAGCTTATGGCTAAGGAAAACGGCATGGCACAGGTTCGTTTGCCTTCAGGCGAAGTTCGTCTTGTTAGACTTAACTGCAAAGCTACAATCGGTCAGGTTGGCAACATTGAGCATGACACAGTTAAGATTGGTAAGGCTGGACGTAAACGTCACATGGGTATTCGTCCTACAGTTCGTGGTTCAGTAATGAACCCCTGCGACCACCCTCACGGTGGTGGTGAAGGCCGTTCACCTATCGGTCAGCCCGCACCTGTTACACCTTGGGGCAAACCTGCTCTTGGTTATAAGACACGTAACAAGAAGGCAAGAACCGAAAAATTCATCGTTAAACACAGAAACGGCAAATAAGAAGGAGGTACCGATAAATGAGCAGAAGCTTGAAAAAAGGCCCATTTGTTGAAGCGAAACTCTTCGCAAGAGTTGAAGCAATGAATGCAGCTAATGAAAAGAAAGTTATAAAGACATGGTCAAGGGCCTCCACAATATTCCCGGAATTTGTAGGTCACACCATTGCGGTTCACGACGGTAGAAAGCACATCCCGGTATACATTACTGAAGATATGGTTGGACACAAGCTCGGCGAATTCGCACCCACAAGATTGTTCAAGGGCCACTCTGGTTCCAAGACAAGTAACACAAGATAAGACGGGAAATGAAAGGGAGGAACATCTGTAATGGAAGCAAATGCACAGGTTAAAGAAGCAAGAGCGATTCTCAGATATGCCAGAATTTCACCTCGTAAGGTAAAGATTGTACTTGACTTGATTAGAAATCAGGACACAGAAAAGGCTCAGGCAATTCTTAAGAATATTCCTAATTCAGCAGCTGAGTATCTTCTCAAGTTGTTGAACAGCGCTATTGCAAATGCAGAAAACAACTTCAATATGGACAGCAAAAACCTTTACGTATCTGAATGCTACGTTTGTCCTGGTCCCACTCTTAAGAGAATGATGCCCAGAGCAAGAGGTTCAGCTGACAGAATTTTGAAGAGAACAAGCCACATGACAATTGTGGTTAAAGAAAGAGTTTAAGAAAGGAGCAAGCGAAAATGGGTCAGAAAGTTAATCCCCACGGTTTACGTGTTGGTGTAATTAAAAACTGGGATTCAAGATGGTTCGAAAAAGACGAGTGCTTTGGAGATACGCTTGTATCCGACTATAAAGTAAGAAATTATCTTAAAAAGAATTTACAGGCAGCTGGCGTTCCGAAGATTGAAATTGAACGTGACAGCGCAAGAGTAAGAGTATTCATTCACTGCGCAAAGCCCGGTATGATTATCGGTCGTGGCGGCGCTGAAATTGAAAAACTCCGCCTTACACTTGAAGGCATGCTCAACAAACCTGTATCAGTAAACGTTGTTGAAGTTAAGTATCCTGACTTGAATGCACAGCTCGTTGCTGAAAGCATCGCAGGACAGCTTGAACGCAGAATTTCATTCCGCCGTGCTATGAAACAGGCAATCGGTCGTACAATGAGACTTGGTGCTAAGGGTATCAAAGTAACATGTAGCGGTCGTCTTGGCGGCGCAGAAATCGCAAGAAGTGAGCACTACCATGAAGGTACAATCCCGCTCCAGACACTCCGTGCTGATATCGAGTATGGTTTCTTTGAAGCTAATACAACATACGGCAAAATCGGTATCAAAGTTTGGATTTACAAGGGTGAAGTTCTTCACGATGGCAAAAACCGCTTTGCAGAAGCAAAGGTAGACGTTAAGCCTGACAAGCGTGACCGTCGCGACAATCGTCAGAGACGCGACAGAAACGACCGTGCTCCTAGAAGAGAACGTAGAGAAGGGGGCGCAAAGTAAGCTATGTTAATGCCTAAGAGAGTAAAATTTAGACGTGTACAGCGCGGTAGACTTAAAGGTAAAGCATCTCGCGGTAACACAATTAGTTACGGTTCATACGGCCTCGTAGCTACAGAACCTGCTTGGATTACAAGCAACCAGATAGAAGCAGCCCGTATTGCTATGACTCGTTACGTAAAACGTGGCGGTAAAGTTTGGATTAAGATTTTCCCGGACAAGCCGATAACAGAAAAACCTGCTGAAACTCGAATGGGTTCAGGTAAAGGTTCACCCGAATACTGGGTAGCTGTTGTTAAGCCCGGAAGAGTTATGTTTGAAATGGACGGCGTTCCTGTAGAAGCTGCAAGAGAAGCTATGCGTCTTGCATCACACAAGCTTCCTATTAAGTGTAAGTTTGTTGTTAAGGAAGAAGCCGCAACAGAAAATGAGGAGGCATAAACCGTGAAAGTTAAAGAAATCAGAGAAATGACTTCCGAAGAGCTCAACGCAAAACTTGCTGAGCTCAAGGGTGAGCTGTTTAACCTCCGCTTCCAGCATTCGATAAACCAGCTTGACAACCCCCACAGAATTGCAGATGTCAAGAAGGATATCGCACGCGTAATGACAATTCTTCGTGAGAAGAACGCTTAAGTTGCAGGAAGGAGAAACAGTCATGAGTGAAGTAGTTCGTAATCTCAGAAAAGTCCGTGTTGGTAAGGTTATTTCCAATAAAATGGAAAAGACAATCGTTGTTGCAATCGAAGACAACGTAAAGCACCCCAAGTACGGCAAGGTTATTAAAAACACAATCAAACTTCATGCACACGACGAAAAGAACGAGTGCAATGTTGGCGATAAAGTAAGCATAATGGAAACAAGACCTCTTTCTAAGACAAAGAGATGGAGACTTGTTGAAATCATCGAAAAGGCGAAGTAATAAAGTAGATACGGCACAATAGCGTATCGAAAAGGAGGAAACGCAGTGATACAACAGCAATCATATATGAAAGTGGCGGACAACACCGGCGCTAAAGAACTTATGTGTATTCGCGTGCTCGGCGGAACAGGCAGACGTTATGCAAACATCGGCGATGTTGTAGTTTGTTCAGTCAAAAAAGCTGCTCCCGGCGGCCAGGTTAAGAAAGGCGAAGTCGTAAAGGCTGTAGTCGTAAGAACAGTTAAGGGCATCAGAAGAAACGACGGTTCATATATCAAGTTCGGCGAAAACGCTGCTGTTATAATTAAAGAAGACAAGAACCCGAGAGGAACACGTATTTTTGGTCCTGTAGCGAGAGAACTTCGTGAAAAGGATTATTTGAAGATACTGTCTCTTGCTCCGGAAGTACTTTAAGGAGGTATTATCATGAATAAGAAGATTCACGTAAAGAAAGATGATACTGTAGTTGTAATTTCCGGTGACGATAAGGGCAAACAGGGTAAGGTAGTTGAAGTCTCCCCCAAGGAAGGCAAAGTTATCGTAAACGGTGTCAATATCGTAAGCAAACACGTTAAGCCCAGAAGACAGGGTGAAACCGGCGGTATCGTTAAAGTAGAAGGCGCTATGTATGCAGATAAGGTACAGCTCGTATGTCCTAAGTGCAAAAAAGGCGTTAGAGTTAGAAATGAAATTAAAGACGGCAAAAAAGTTCGCGTTTGTGCAAAATGCGGACAGGTGCTGTAAGATTAGCGGAGGTAAATTGAAATGGCAAGACTTAGAGATTATTACAAATCAGAAGTAGCCCCCGCTCTTATGAAGAAGTTCAATTACAAGAGTGTAATGCAGATTCCCCGTTTCGACAAGATTGTTATCAACGTTGGTACAGGCGATGCAAAAGACAACTCAAAAGTAATTGAAAACGTAATCGAAGAAGTAACAATGATTTCCGGTCAGAAGGCTGTTCCCACATACGCTAAGAAGTCAGTTGCAAACTTCAAACTCAGACAGGGTATGAAGATTGGCGTTAAGGTAACACTCAGAGGCGAAAAGATGTACGAATTTATGGATCGTCTTTTCAACTTCTCACTTCCCCGTGTACGTGACTTCAAGGGTATCAACCCCAACGCTTTCGACGGTAGAGGTAACTACTCTCTCGGTTTGAAAGAACAGTTGATTTTCCCTGAAATCGAATACGACAAGATAGACAAAATTCGCGGTATGGATATCGCATTTGTAACGACAGCTCAGACAGACGAAGAAGCTAGAGAACTTCTTACACTTATGGGCGCGCCGTTCGCAAAATAAAAGGAGGAAACAAAAGTGGCTAAGAAGGCAATGGTATTGAAACAGCAGAAGACACAGAAGTATTCAACACGTGAATACAACAGATGTAAAATCTGCGGTCGTCCTCACGCTTACCTCCGTAAATACGGTATCTGCCGTATTTGTTTCCGCGAGCTGGCTTATAAGGGCGAAATTCCCGGCGTGCGCAAGGCAAGCTGGTAATTAAAAATAAAAGCTAAAAAGCTTCCAAACCTGCCGGTAGGAAAGTAAAAAACTTTAACCCCCGGTATGCAGCCTGAAAAAATTACATTTCAGGCGGCAAGAAATTATACTTGCATAATGGAGGAAAATTAAAATGCAAATGTCAGACGTTATTGCAGATATGCTCACGCGTATCAGAAATGCAAACAGTGCAAAACACGAAACAGTTGATGTTCCCGCATCTAACCTCAAGAAAGCTATCGCAGACATTCTCGTTGCAGAAGGCTTTGTAAAGGGTTATGAAATCGTTGAAGACGGTAAGCAGGGTATCATCAGAATCACACTTAAGTACAAGAATAAGCAGAGAGTTATCCAGGGTCTTAAGAGAGTATCTAAGCCCGGTCTCAGAGTTTATTCAAACTGTGAAGATATGCCGAAAGTTATGAACGGTCTCGGCATCGCAATCGTATCCACACCCAAGGGCATTATGACCGACAAACAGGCTCGCAAGGCAAATGTCGGCGGCGAAGTTCTCGCCTTTGTCTGGTAATTCGGGGAGGTAATGAGATGTCAAGAATAGGAAGAAAACCGATCGAAATTCCTGCAGGCGTAGACGTAAAAGTTGAAGCAGGCAACGTTGTAACTGTAAAGGGTGCATTGGGCACACTTACTCAGACACTTCACGCAGATATGATTATCAAGAAGGAAGGCAACGAAATTATCGTTGAACGTCCTTCTGAAGAAAAAGAACACAAATCACTTCACGGCTTGACAAGAACATTGTTGAGCAACATGGTAGAAGGCGTAACAAAGGGCTTTTCAAAGACTCTCGATATCAACGGTGTTGGTTACAGAGCAGCAAAGGCAGGTAAGACACTTACACTTAACCTTGGTTACTCACATCCTATCACATTTGAAGAAGCAGACGGAATTACAATTGAAGTTCCCAATGCAAACCAGATAATCGTTAAAGGTACTGACAAGCAGAAGGTTGGTCAGCTCGCTGCTGAAATCAGAAGCAAGAGACCTCCGGAACCCTATCTTGGTAAGGGTGTTAAGTACTCTGACGAAAGAATTCGTCGTAAAGCCGGTAAGGCCGGTAAATAATGAAAGGAGTGGAACACAATGGTATCAAGAAAAGACAGCAAAGCTCAGCGTCTTAAGAGACATAAGAGAATTAGAGCAAAAATATCAGGTACTACTGAAAGACCTCGCCTTTGCGTATATCGTTCACTTCAGAACATTCAGGTTCAGGTTATTGACGATACTAAGGGCGTAACATTAGCTTCCGCATCCACTATGGAAAAGGCCTTTGCAGGATACGGCGGTAACAAAGAAGCCGCAAAACAGATTGGTGCAACAATTGCTGAAAGAGCACTCGCTAAGGGTATCACAGAAGTTGTATTCGACCGTGGCGGTAACCTTTATCACGGACGTGTTAAAGAACTCGCAGAAGCTGCTCGTGAGGGCGGACTTAAGTTCTAAGGAAACAGGAGGAAAGATTAATGAATCAGAGAATAGATGCTTCGACACTCGACCTTCAGGAAAAACTCGTAGCGCTCAACCGTGTTTCCAAGACAGTTAAGGGCGGCCGTATTGCAAGATTTACAGCAATTATGGTAGTTGGCGACGGTCAGGGCCATGTTGGTTACGGCCTCGGCAAAGCTGCAGAAGTTCCGGACGCTATCCGCAAGGGTATCGAAGATGCAAAGAAAAATATGATTACAGTATCTCTCAAGGGTGATACAATTCCTCACGAAGTTATCGGTGTATATGGTGCAGGTAAGGTTATTCTTAAGCCGGCAGCAGAAGGTACCGGTATCATCGCTGGTGGAACATGCCGTGCTGTTGTTGAAATGGCAGGTATCAAGAACATTCGTGCTAAGTGCCTTCGTTCAAACAATCCTACAAACGTTGTTAAGGCAACATTTGAAGGTCTCAAGGCTCTTCGTACAGTTGAAGAAATTGCAGCTCTCCGCGATGTAAGCGTTGAGTCAATTAAGAACTAAGGAGGCAGACAACAATGGTAAAAGTAACACTTGTAAAAAGCCTCATCGGTACAAAACCGAATCAGAAGAAAACAGCTCAGTCTTTAGGACTTGGCAAAATAGGCGATTTTATCGTACACGCTGAAGGCGAAGTACTCAATGGTAAAATCAAGGTAATTTCCCACCTTGTCAAGGTGGAAAAGATTGAAGGATAAGGAGGAAACACTTATGAAACTTCATGAACTTTCACCGGCAGAAGGCTCTGTAAAGAGCGCGTACCGTAAAGGACGCGGAGCTGGTTCCGGTAACGGAAAGACAGCAGGTAAGGGTCACAAGGGTCAGAACGCTCGTTCAGGCGGTGGCGTACGCCCCGGCTTTGAAGGTGGTCAGATTCCCCTTTACAGACGTTTACCTAAAAGAGGATTTAAAAACAGATTCGCGAAAGAATATGCGATTGTTAACGTTAGCGAACTTAACAGATTTAACGACGGTGACGTAATTGAACTCGCAACTCTTCTCGAATGCGGTCTCGTAGGCAATGAACTCGACGGTCTTAAGATTCTGGGCAACGGCGAAATCACAAAGAAAGTAACCGTAAAGGCTAAAATCTTCTCTGCTGCTGCAAAAGAAAAGATTGAAGCAGCTGGAGGGAAGACTGAGGTGGTATAATGCTTCAGACTATAAAAAATGCGTGGAAAATACCCGAAACACGAAATAAGATATTGTTTACACTGATGATAGTGATTTTGTACCGTATCGGTGCAGTAATCCCTGTTCCTTACGTAAGCTCTGATATGCTTAGCTTAATCATGAGCCAGGATTCAGGTTCACTCTTCGGTTTCATCAATCTTCTTTCAGGTGATGCTTTTTCACAGGCAACCCTGTTTGCACTTTCGGTTTCTCCGTATATCACATCGCAGATTATTATGCAGCTTCTTACGATTGCTATTCCCGCTCTTGAAAGACTTTCAAAAGACGGCGAAGAAGGTCAGAAGAAGATTAACCAGATCAGCCGTTACGTAACAATCGGTATCGCTGTTATTACAGCATACGGTTACTATATGTATATGAAGGCTATGAACGTTATTGTAGAAACAGACGTTTTTGCAGCAATCGTTATCGTAGCTTGTTACGTAGCAGGTTCTGCATTGATTATGTGGATGGCTGAAACAATTAACGACCACGGCATTGGCAACGGTGTATCAATTATACTTTTTGCCAACATTCTTGCAGGTCTTCCTGCGTTCTTGATTACTCTGTTTACACAGATGTTCACAGGCGGTTGGAAAGGTCTCATCTACGCTTTGGTTGTAATTGTACTTGGTCTTTCAATGCTTGCATTCATTGTATTTATGAGTGAAAGCGAAAGAAGACTTCCCATTCAGTATGCAAAGAAAGTTGTCGGCAGAAAAATGTACGGCGGACAGAGCACAAACCTTCCTATCAAGGTTAATATGTCAGGCGTTATGCCTATCATTTTCGCAAACTCTATCCTCGGACTTCCCACAACAATCGCTGCATTGTTGAGCACTCCCAAGGAAGGTTCTTTCTGGGATAAGTTCCTTAAATTCTTCTCATACGAATCATGGTTCTATGTAGTGCTCTTCGTAATTTTGATAATTGCATTCGCTTATTTCTACATTGCAATTTCCTTTAACCCCGTAGAAGTATCGAACAATCTTAAGAAGAACGGTGGCTTTATCCCCGGCATTCGTCCTGGTAAGCCCACTTCTGACTACATCACAAAGGTTCTTAACAAGATTATTCTCATAGGCGCTCTTATGTTGAGCCTTATCGCAGCATTACCCCTTGTTATTAACATCATTACAACAAAAGCAATTGAATACTCTATCGGAAGCCTTGCTTTCGGTGGTTCTTCAATTATCATCGTTGTAGGTGTTGTAATTGAAATTGTTCGTGCAATTGAAGCTGAATTGACAATGCGTCATTATAAAGGCTTCTTGGAATAATAAGGAGATAAAAATGAAGATAATTTTTCTTGGAGCTCCCGGCGCTGGAAAAGGTACACAGGCTGAAAAGATTGCTGAAATCTGCTCAATCCCTACAATTTCCACAGGAGCTATCATTCGCGAAGCGATAAAGACAGGAACAGAAATGGGTACAGCTGCAAAAGCTTACACTGAAAAGGGTGCCCTTGTTCCCGATGAAGTGGTAATCGGCATTATTAAAGAACGTCTTGCAAACGATGACTGCAAGAATGGCTTTATCCTTGACGGTTTCCCCCGCACAGTTCCGCAGGCAGAAGCGCTTGATGAACTTGGCGTAAAAATAGACTATGTCGTTGACATTGACGTTGACGACGCCGACATTGTTGAACGTATGGGCGGACGCAGAGTATGCGAAGCATGCGGTATGTCTTACCATATCAAGTATATTCCTACAAAGGATAACAAAACTTGCGACAAATGCGGCGCAAACCTTATCATCCGTAAAGACGACCAGCCTGAGACTGTTCTTGAAAGACTCAAGATTTATCACGACCAGACTGAACCTCTCAAAGCATTCTATGCTGCAAAGGGCGTTTTGAAGTCCGTTGACGGACGCGGTGATATTGCACAGATAACGGAATCGATTTTAAAATCGATTAATGCTTAAGGCTTGTATTTATGATACAAATCAAAAACGCAGCTCAAATTGCGATTATGAAAGAGGCCGGCAGAATCACGGGTGAGGCTTTATGCCTTGCCGGTGAGGCCGTTAAAGAAGGCGTCAGTACAAAACATCTTGACGATATAATCCGAAATCACATTGTGAAATCGGGTGCAAAGCCTTCGTTCTTAGGGTATGGCGGTTTTCCCGCAAGTGCGTGTATATCTATCAATGATGAAGTAATACACGGTATACCTTCGAAGAACAAAATTCTTCAGGACGGGGACATAGTTAAGATAGACGTTGGCGCATTTTACAAAGGATTTCACGGAGATTCTGCCAACACCTTTGCTGTCGGAAATATTTCCGATGATGCAAAAAAACTTATTGAAGTCACGAAGATTTCTTTTGAAAAAGGAATTGAAATGGCGATGCCGGGTAACCGGTTGGGTGACATAGGTTCAGCAATTGAAGGTTATGTAAAAGAAAACGGCTTCAGTGTTGTCAGACAGTTTGTCGGACACGGTATCGGCAAGGAATTGCACGAAGACCCCAGCGTTCCGAACTATGGAACAGCGGGTCACGGCGTAAAACTCTTCAAGGGTATGGCGCTTGCAATTGAGCCGATGGTAAACTTAGGAAGTGCGGACGTTTATATCCTTCCTGACGGTTGGACAGTAAAGACCAAAGACGGAAAGTTGTCTGCTCATTATGAACATACGAACATATTGACAGATGACGGAGTTATATGTACAACAAAAGTAAACTAATAAAGTTTACTGAAAAGTATCGCAAAATTGACCATAGTTTGATATAAGAACAAGTTGTTCATAACAGTCGGTGTGCTTGACTATGAATAAGTTCTTGTAAAAAACAGACGGTTGAGAAAGATTGAGAAGCCAAAAGAAAAAGAAGCAACAAATTATCTTAGGGCTGTTGGCAAGTGTCAACAAAACCGCGGCAAAGATAAATGCTTCGTATCATAGTCCCGACAAATAAGAAGGAGTGAATACATTGCCAAAGGACGACGTTATTGAATTTGAAGGTACAGTGCTTGAGGCATTGCCCAACGCTACATTCAAAGTACAGCTGCCCAATGGGCACACAGTTAATGCTCACATTTCAGGAAAGCTCAGAATGAACTATATCTGGATTGTACCGGGCGATAAAGTAACTGTAGAAGTTTCAGTATACGACCTTACAAAAGGACGTATAACCTGGCGCACAAAATAATTATACGCGTAAAGAAAGGACCGGTGTAAAAGAATGAAGGTCAAACCCAGCGTAAAGAAAATATGCGAAAAATGCAAGATCATTAGAAGAAAAGGTAAAGTAATGGTCATTTGCGAAAATCCTAAGCATAAACAGAAACAAGGCTAAAGAGGAGGAATAAAGTATGGCACGTATAGCAGGTGTTGATATTCCCAATGCTAAACGCATAGAAATAGCTCTTACCTATATATATGGTATAGGCCGTAAAAGTGCAAACGACATTCTCGCAAGTACAGGCATTGACCCTGACAAGAGAGCAAAAGACTTGACAGAGGATGAAGTTGCAAAACTTCGTGACGAAATCGAAAACAATTATAAGGTAGAAGGTGACCTCCACCGTGAAGTTGCTCTTGATATCAAGAGATTGATTGAAATCAACTGCTTCCGCGGCATCAGACATAGAAAAGGTCTCCCTGTCAGAGGTCAGCGTACAAAGACAAACGCAAGAACAAGAAAAGGCCCTGCAAAAACTATCGCAAATAAGAAGAAGTAAAGGAGTGTAATACTTCAGATGGCAAAAGCAGCATCAACTAAAAAGGTTGTAAGAAAACGCCGCGAGCGTAAGAATATTGAAAAAGGTGCAGCACACATCCGTGCAACCTTCAATAACACAATCGTAACAATTTCCGATGTTAACGGCAATGCAGTATCTTGGGCATCTGCAGGCGAACTTGGTTTCAAAGGCTCTAAGAAGTCTACACCTTTCGCAGCTCAGATGGCAGCAGAAACTGCAGCTAAGGCAGCTATGGAACACGGTATGAAAACCGTAGAAGTTTACGTAAGAGGCCCCGGCTCCGGCAGAGAATCCGCAATACGCGCTCTTGAAACAGTAGGTCTTAGTGTTACACTTATCAAGGACGTAACACCCATTCCTCACAATGGATGCAGACCCCCCAAGAGAAGACGTGTATAAACGGGAACAGGAGGAAAAGTAATTATGGCTAGATATACAGGACCTGCGTGCAGACTTTGCCGCAGAGAAGGCACAAAGCTCTTTTTGAAGGGCGAAAGATGTATGTCAGATAAGTGTTCAGTTGCTCGTAGACCCGCAGCTCCCGGACAGCACGGCGCGAACAGCAAGAAGCTTAAAGAATACGGCATGCAGCTTCGTGAAAAACAGAAGGCAAGAAGATACTACGGCGTGCTTGAAAACCAGTTCAAGCACTACTATGAAGTAGCCGCTAAACAGGAAGGTGTTACCGGTGAAAATCTTCTTTCATTGCTCGAACGCCGTTTTGATAACGTAGTGTACAGAATGGGATTGGCAGAAAGCCGTAAGGAAGCTCGCCAGCTCGTTACACACGGACATTTTTCAATCAACGGTAAGAAGGCAAACGTTCCTTCTATCATCGTTAAACAGGGTGATGTAATTGCTCTCAGAGAAGGCGCACGTGCATCAGAAAAATTTAAGGGCTTGATGGAAGCTATGGAAAACAACAACGCTCCCAAATGGCTTGAAGTAGATAACAGTGCTGTATCAGCAAAGGTTATTGCTCTGCCTAAGAGAGATGACATTGACTTCCCGTTCGAAGAACAGCTCATCGTAGAGTTGTACTCCAAGTAAAACAGCACCTCCGCGAATTTAGTCGGAAAAGAATCCCGGCGACAACAATATATTAACAGGAGGAAATTTTAATGATTGAGATAGAAAAGCCCAATATATCAACAATTAACTTAAGCGAAGACGGCTCAAAAGGTAAGTTTATCGTTGAGCCTCTTGAAAGAGGATATGGAACAACACTCGGCAATTCACTTCGCAGAGTCTTGCTCAGCTCACTTCCGGGTGTAGCAGTAGTAAGCGTAAAAATTGACGGTGTTCTTCACGAAATTTCAACAATTCCCGGCGTTACAGAAGACGTAACAAACATCATTCTCAACATTAAGGGAATTACAGCAAAGCTTAATACACAAGGCCCCAAGACAGTTGTTCTTGACATTACAGGTCCCTGTGATGCAACAGCCGGCGACATTAAGCAGGATGCTGATATTGAAATTCTCAATCCTGACCATCATATTGCAACAGTCAGTGAAAATACTCGTTTGTATATGGAACTTACATTTGACCACGGTCGCGGCTACGTTTCTCAGGAAAAGAACAAGGCTAACAACCAGTCAATGATAGGTGTAATTTACACAGACTCCATTTACACACCTGTATACAACGTTAGCTACACAGTAGAAAATACTCGTGTTGGCAGCAGCACAGACTATGACAAATTAACTCTCGAAGTATTGACCAACGGCACAATCAGTGCTAAGGAAGCAATATCACTCGGCGCCAAGATACTCAACGAGCATCTCAATCTGTTTGTAGACTTGTCAGACGAGCCTATGAAAGCAGATATCTTAGTTGAACGCGAAGAAGCTAAGCTTGAAAAAGTTCTTGAGATGACCATTGAGGAGCTTGAACTGTCCGTTAGAAGCTTTAACTGCTTAAAACGCGCAGGAATAGATACAGTACAGGATTTGACAAACCGTACTGAAGAGGACATGATTAAGGTCAGAAACCTCGGCAAGAAGTCGCTTGAAGAAGTTATACAGAAATTGCACTCTCTCAACCTTGACCTCAAGAAAGAGGAAGACTGAGAGAAGAGAGATATTAAATCGCTCATTTAATTGAAAGGTAAGAAGGAGGTCCCTTACAATGCCAGGAACCAGAAAACTCGGCAGACCTACTGCTCACAGACAGGCGATGTTAAGAGGTATGGTGACATGTCTCCTTGAGAACGGCTCCATCGAAACAACGCTTACAAGAGCAAAAGAAGTACGTAGCTTGGCCGAAAAAATGATTACTCTCGGCAAGAAGAATACTCTTGCTGCTAAGAGAGCTGCTATGGCTTTCATTACAAAAGAAGACGTAGTAAAGAAGCTCTTTGATACTATTGCTCCCGAATATGCAGACAGAAACGGCGGTTATACCCGTATGTACAAACTCGGTCCCCGTCGTGGTGACGGAGCAGAAATGGCTCTTATCAAACTCGTTGCTGAAGAAAAAGCAGAAGCAAAGAAAGAGTCAAAGAAAGCTGCAAAGGCTGAAAAAGCTGAAAAGCCCGTGGTTGAAGAAGTTGTAGAAGCAACAGAAGAACCCAAAGCAGAATAATTGATTTTATTAGGGGACTCATGCTTTGGTGTGAGTTCCCGCTTTGTTTTGCTTATTACTTCAGTGCTTTAGGAGTAGAAAGATGTCAGAAAACGTAAATAACCAAAAAGGCGGAATATCAGTTGAACGCGAACATATATTTCCTATTATAAAGAAATGGCTGTATTCCGAAAAAGAGATATTTATAAGAGAAATTGTAAGTAATGCAAGCGACGCCGTTACAAAACTTAGAAGACTTATATCTTTGGGAAAAATCAAGGATATTGAAGACGATTTTAAAATTTTCGTCAGAGTGAATAAAGAAGAAAAGACGTTGACTGTAAGCGATAACGGGATTGGTATGACTTTGGACGAAGTCAAGAACTATATCTGTCAGATTGCTCTTTCAGGTGCATTTGATTTTATCAAAGAATACGAAGGCGAAGACAGTTCTAAAAATGGAATTATCGGTCATTTTGGTCTTGGTTTTTATTCATCTTTTATGGTTAGTGATACAGTTGACGTTATTACTAAGTCATATACAGGAGCACCCGCAGTAAAATGGGTATGTAACGAAGCGGGTGAATATGAAATATTTGAAAATGCAGACAAAGAAGGTCGCGGTACGGACGTTGTAATGCATATTACCGACGATGAAGCTGAGTTTTTAGAAGAAGCAAAACTCCGCGAATGTCTGAATAAATACTGTTCTTTTATGCCCGTTGAAATTTATTTTGAAAACGAGTGCGAAAAGGCAGAATGTGAACACGAACATAACGGCGAAGAATGTGATTGCAGTCACGAAAATAAGCCGATAAATGATACAAATCCCCTTTGGCAGAAGCTTCCTTCTGAAGCTGATGACGAAGAATACAAGGAGTTTTACAGAAAAGTTTTTTCTGACTTCAAAGAACCCTTGTTCCATATACACATAAATGCAGACTATCCTTTGAATTTCAAGGGAATACTGTATTTCCCCAAGATTAACCACGAATACGACAGTCTTGAAGGACAGGTTAAGCTCTATTATAATCAGGTATTTGTTGCTGATAATATTAAGGAAGTTATTCCTGAATTTATGCTTATGCTTAAAGGTGTTCTTGACTGTCCTGAACTTCCGCTTAACGTTTCAAGAAGCTACTTGCAGAACAGCGCTTACGTTGCAAAGATGTCGGCGCACATTGTAAAAAAGGTAGCTGATAAGTTAAACGGTATGTTCAATACCGAACGTGAAAAGTATGAAAGCGTTTGGAACGATATCAAGATGTTTATAGAATACGGTTGTATGCGTGACCGCAAGTTCTATGACAGAGTTAAGTCAAGTCTTTTGCTTGGGCTTACAAACGGTAAATATACAACTATTGACGAATATCTTGAAAAATCAAAAGAAACAAACGAAAATACTGTTTACTATACAACGGATATGACAAAACAGGCGCAGTATATATCAATGTTTAACGCTAAGGGCATTGACGTTGCTGTTCTTGACAAGGTTATAGATACTTCGTTTATGAGTATGCTTGAAGAAGACAGAAAGATTAAGTTTGTCAGAGTTGATGCTGAGATAGACGCCCTTAAGGGTGATGGCGAAACTTTTGAAAGTGAAGAACTTTCTGAATTATTCAAGAAAATAAGCAAAAACGACAAGCTTACGGTTAAATTTGAAGTGTTAGCTGATGAAGCAATTCCCGCTTTGCTCAATATATCGGAAGAATCGCGCAGAATGGAAGATATGATGAAATTCTATGCGGCAAACGGTATGGGCGGATACGAAATTCCTGTTGAAACTACCCTTATTCTTAACTCAGGCAGTAAGCTTATAAAGAAACTTGCAGAAGACGTTAAGTCTGAGAAGGCAGAAAAAGTTGCTCATCAGGTATATATGTTGGCGCTTCTTGCGCAGAGACAGCTTAAGGCTGACGAGTTACGCGAATTCTTGGGCGACAGCTTTAAGTTTTTGGAAGACAGCATAAAATAATATGACAGGATACGTTATATATGGCATCTGTTGAAGATAAAAAAAGAATAATTGAAAATAATATTACTAAACTTGACAAAGATATTTCAGATACGCTTGAAAAAAGAGTATTTCATATTGCTGAAAAGTTTGAAAACAGTATTATTGAAGAAACAAACGAAGAAAGAATTTCTTTTGACAATTCGTTTATCGAAACGAATCAGAAAAGTTATTGTATTGATGAAAATAAGAAGTATATTTCGGGTGTATATAGCAGTATAGATTTATATGACAAACTGCTTATGGCAGAAATATACGGAAAAGACAATACTCCTACTTTGATAAAAAGTTCAGAAGAAAGTGAAAATTCTACTGTTGCATATCTGAAAAATCCTTTGACAGATATTGCATACAGCAGCTTTTCAAAGGTTTTGCATAGCGCAAGAGTATCATACGAAGAGTCATTTTTGTCGGTATGCGAAGCTGTATATTATAACAAAGTGCCATATTGTATTTTGCCTATTGAAAACTATGAAGACGGTAGACTTACCGGATTTATAAATATGATTCGCAAGTATGAATTAAAGATTGTTCTTACTTGTAACGTTGAAAGCGCAAATGGAAAGATAACAAAATTTGCTCTATTAAAAAGAGAATTAACAAAGATTGAATGTAAAAAAGGAATAAGCGACGGCGAATATCTTGAAATAGGATTTAGCTTTGGCGAACAGTCAAAACTGCATACGATATTACTTGCCGCAAACTTTTTCGGGTTCAATTTAAACAAGGTTGACTCATTACCTGTTTATTATTCGGAAAAAGAATATTATTATGACGTTGTTTTTTCGGGTAACGGGGAATTAAATAAATTTTTATATTGGTTGGATTTCGAGTTTCCTAGATATGAAATCTTAGGACTTTATACATCAATTAAGACATTGTAAGAGAGCTTAGGAGGAAATTATGGCTGATTACAAAACGGAATTTTTAAGATGGGCTGAAAATCAAGAACTTGATTTGGAAGTAAGAAAAGCCCTTGAACTTATGAAAGATGATGAAGATGAAATAAAAATGTGGTTTTCTTCTGACATTTCATTTGGCACAGCAGGTCTTCGCGGTGTTATGACTGCGGGAACAAACGCTATGAATATTTATACTGTTGGAAGAGCTACACAGGGTCTTGCAGATTTGATAAATGATGAAAAGGCAGCTGAACGCGGTGTTGTTATTGCTTACGACTGCCGTAACAATTCTGAAAAGTTTGCAAAAATTTCAGCAGAAGTATTGGCTGCAAATGGTGTAAAGACTTATATTTTTGAATCACTCAGACCTACTCCTGTACTTTCTTTTGCATTGAGAGAACTTAAGTGTATTGCTGGTATCAATATTACAGCATCACACAATCCCAGCAAGTATAACGGATATAAGGCTTATTGGGAAGACGGCGCTCAGCTTGGTGTTGAACAGGCTAAGGCTGTTGCTGATTATATGAGCAAGACAGACGTTTTCACAGGTGTAAAAAGAGTAGACTTTGATACTGCTGTTGCAGAAGG
>JAZRPI010000164.1:0-11275 GCA_045649165.1 Eubacteriales bacterium
TTTTATTGTCTGGTTTTAGTGATTTTAAGTCGTTTTCAAAAAACTTATCATTCAAAAAGAACAGCGAAAGTCTGTTGTATAGATTCTCTTCAATGTTTTTTATATATTGACCTACTCTGGAAAAATCTTTGCCAGTGAATATTGTATCAAACACTTCGCCAAAGTCTGCAATAATCTTGTCTGCATTTTTTCCACATATAAGTTTTGAAAACTCCACGTATAAACGTTCAGCAGAAATATTTTTCAACAATTCTTTATTCTTAATAATAGATTTTGCCGTATTTTCTTCAATATCAAAACCAAGTACAGAAGCAAACCTAAGCGCTCTCATAATCCTTAAAGCATCTTCATTAAACCTTTTGTCAGGTAGTCCTACACATCGAACAACTTTGCTTTCAATATCTTTTAGTCCGTCAAAAAGGTCTATAATTTCTTCGTTATATGCTAAAGCATTTATTGTAAAATCTCGCCTTGAAAGGTCATCGTATAACTCGTTTGAAAAGACAACTGACTTCGGATGTCTGTTATCTAAATATTCGCCGTCTATTCTGTAAGTTGTAATTTCAAAAGGCAAATTACCTATTATGACCGTAACAGTGCCGTGTTTGATTCCCGTTTCAATAACCTTATACTGAGAGAAAACTTCTTTTATCTGTTCGGGAAGCGCATTTGTTGTAATATCGTAATCGTTGAAATCTCTGCCTAATATGTAATCTCTTACACAACCGCCGACAAGATAACTCTCATATCCGTTTTTTGTAAGCAAATCCATAGCTATTTTTGCTTCTTTTGCTATTTTAAACACTACACTTCCCCTTTCTTTTTTTATTCACAAAAAGACCGAGCGAAATTAATGCACGGTCTTTTATGTATGTATTTTATTAGCCAAGGCGCAACATTTCGTCAATGCACTTCTTTGCGCCCGCCATAGTCTTTTCATCTAAAGTGATTTCACAGCCACCAACACCCTTGACACAAGCAAGCACGTCAGGCAATGTTGTAAGCTTCATATCGTTGCATATACAGCCACTGTATAAAGGATAGAATTTCTTATCAGGGCATTCATACTGCAAATGCTCTACAATGCTGTTTTCTGTACCAATAATAAATTCCTTTGCATCGCTTTTCTTTGCATAAGACATGATACCTGTCGTACTTCCCGCATAGTCTGCAAGTGAAGTAACAGATATATGACATTCGGGATGAACAAGCAACTTTGCATCGGGATGCATTTCTTTCGCTTTCAACACGTCAGATTCCTTAATCTGAAGATGAATAGGACATCCACCTTTAATAAAAGAAAACTGTTTTTCGGGAATCTGTTTTGCTATATATGCGCCAAGATTACAGTCAGGAATAAACAAAATTTTGTCTGAATCAATCTTTCTTACAATCTTTTCAGCAGATGCAGAAGTTACACAAACGTCACATTCTGTCTTGAGACTTGAAGTTGTATTGATATACGCCACAACTGCGTGGTCTTTATACTGTTTCTTAAGTTCGATAAGTTCTTCAACTGTAAGTTGTTCTGCCATAGGACAACCCGCATTCTCTGCAGAAAGAATAACTTTCTTTTCGGGCGAAAGTATCTTTACTGTTTCTGCCATGAATCTTACACCGCACATTATAACGGTTTTCTGCGGCGCTTCAGCAGCTTTTTGACTAAGAGCAAAAGAGTCTCCGACAAAATCAGCAACTTCAAGTATTTCGTGGTTCTGGTAAAGGTGTGCAAGTATACACACGTCGTTTTCTTTTTTCAGTCGGATTATTTCGTCCTGTATATCTCTGACTCTCATTTTTATGCCTCCGAAGCTTTTGTTGTCATATTTCCCTATAATTATAATATTTTTTTATTTACAAGTCAATAGATTTTCCTATCTATCGTTATTGATTTGAAACAAACACATAGTAACAACACCTACTACTCCGCCAAATAATGTACCACTTATAAAAGATAACATAATAACACCCCTTTTTTATTATATTATTTCCAACAATCTTCTGTGAATTCAAAAAACTGCCGCAAAAAACGGCAGTTTTTTATTCTTCTATATGTTCCATACCCTGACTTATAATTGTTCTTACGTGGTTGTCTGCAAGCGAGTAGAAAACCGACTTTCCTTCACGTCTGCTTTTTATGAGTTTTGAGCGTTTTAATATATTCAGCTGATGTGAAATTGCAGAAACTGTCATATTCAAAGCAGCAGCAATATCGCAAACACATACTTCAGCTTCAAAAAGCACAAAAAGAATTCTTATTCTCGTTGAATCAGCAAACACTTTGAAACAATCCGCTAACTCATACAAAACTTCATCTTTCGGCATTTTTGATTTTACAACACTCAGTAATTCTTCGTGAACTTCCACATCATCGCAACAATCTATGTTCTTGTCAAAATTCATACAATCACCAAATAATTTTATTTAAGAAATCCGCCGACAATCTGTTCTTCTGCTTCTTCTTCGGTAAGTCCGAGACTCATAAGCTTAATAAGCTGTTCTCCCGCGATTTTACCAATAGCTGCTTCGTGAACAAGCATAGCGTCGATAGAATTCGCTTCAAGCGCAGGAACAGCCACTACCTTAGCGTTATCCATAATAATAGCATCGCACTCTGTATGACCGTTACAAGCGCAGTTGCCTACAATTCTTGAATCAAACTTCTGATAAGACTCGTCTTTTGCTACTGAACGGGAAACTATATCAACAGCAGAATTATCACCGTTAAGCTCTGTTACGTAATCGCTAACAGCTGTCTGGTTTCCGTGAGTCATAAGTCTTTCTCTTACAATAAGCTTTGAACCTTCTTTGAGTTTTGCAGTTGTTGTTCTTATTGTAGAGTCAACACCCTTGATTTGCACCATTTCCATTTCGGCAAAGCTGTTTTCTTCCATATAAATCTCAGTACCGGGATTCATAACCCTTTTACCGTTTCCGTCGCCTTCGCCGTAATGTTTTTCCACGTATTTGATTTTTGAGTTCTTTCCAATGAAGAATCTGTGTATACCGTTATGCTTTGAGTCGTGGTCACCGTTGTTGTGTATTCCGCAACCCGCAACAATAACTACGTCACAGTCTTCTCCAATATAAAAATCATTGTAAACTGTTTCATCAATACCCGTTTCACTTATAACAACAGGAATATGAACACTTTCATTTTTTGTCCCGTCTTTGATACGAATATCAATTCCGTTTTTATCTTCTTTTGTAATTATATCAATGTTAGCTGTTGTGTTTCTTGACGCTGTCTGACCGTTAGCGCGAATGTTGTATGCACCTGTCGGTACAGAGTGAAGGTCAGCAACCTCAGCTAATATTCTTTCTTGAATCTTGTCAGCCATAAGTTACACCTCCGGATTAAATTTACTGCAAAGTCCTCTTGCTGCAGTCTGAGCAAGCAGTTCGGGTAAGATTTCTTCTTTTTTGCCCGTCTTCTTAATTTTACCGTCAGCAATGAGAACGATATCGTCTGCAATATTAAGTATTCTTTCCTGATGAGAAATAATAAGAATAGAACCCTTTATATTTGACTGCATCTGTTCAAATATTTTGATAAGATTCTGGAAGCTCCAAAGGTCAATGCCCGCTTCAGGTTCGTCAAAAACAGAAAGCTTTGTTCCCCTTGCAAGAACTGTTGCAATTTCAATTCTCTTAAGTTCGCCGCCAGAAAGACTACCGTTTATTTCTCTGTTTATATAATCTTTTGCGCAAAGTCCTACTGCTGAAAGGTATTCACAAGCTTCAGATACTGTCAAGTTCTTCTTTGCAGCAATTCTAAGCATATCGAGTACGTATATACCCTTAAACTTTACGGGCTGCTGAAAAGCGAAGCTGACACCCAAATTCGCTCTTTCAGTTATACTCATATTTGTAATATCAACGCCGTCAAACAAAATCTGTCCGCTTGTCGGCTTTTCTATACCCATTATAAGCTTTGCAAGTGTTGATTTACCGCCACCGTTAGGGCCTGTAATAACAACAAATTTATTGTCTTCTATGCAAAAACTGACATTGTCAACAATCGTCTTCTTCTCAGTTTCTGTATCTACCACAAAAGACACGTTTTTTAGTTCTAACATAAGTCCTCCGTTTTACACTGTCTATATAAAAAATATCTTAAACTTTTATAGCTCTTATAGAATTTAGTACTGCAAGGAACATTATTCCAACGTCTGCAAATATTGCAAACCACATATTTGCAACACCAAATGCACCAAGCAATAACACAAGCAATTTTACACCTATTGATATATAAATATTCTGATATACAATGCTCATGCATTTTTTTGAAATTTTTATAGCTTGAGCAATTTTGGTTATCTTATCATCTGTAATAACCACATCAGCTGCTTCAATAGCCGCATCTGAACCTAAAGCCCCCATTGCAACGCCTATATCAGCTCTTGCAAGAACAGGAGCATCATTCATACCGTCTCCAATAAACACTACCTTTTCTGAACTTTTGCATTCAGCCAAAACCGATTCAACAAAGTTTACTTTGTCTTCGGGAAGCATTTGTGCGCGGTACTCATCAACACCTACACATTCTGCAACAAACTGAGCAACTTCGTCTTTATCTCCTGTCAACATAATACATTTTTTTATTCCATTGTTTTTCAGTGACAAAAGCGCTTCCTTTGTGTTTTCTTTTATCCTATCAGAAATAACAATACAACCCATATATTCATTGTCAACAGAAACATAAAGAAGTGTGCCGTAGTTTTGTAATTTTGTGTATTCAATCTTGTTTTTTTCCATAAGTTTGGAATTTCCGACCAAAACGTTTTTATTGTCAACTATTGCCGAAACTCCAAAACCGCTTATTTCAGTAAAACACGAAACACGCGATTTGTCAAGGGGTTTTGTATATGATTTTCTCAAACTTTCGCTAATAGGATGATTTGAGAAAATTTCCGCATAAGAAGCATACATCAAAAGAGTTTCTTTGTCTGTTTTTTGTGTAATAATTTCATCAACAACGAATACTCCTTCAGTTAAAGTGCCTGTTTTGTCTAACAGAATATATTTTGCTTTTGAAAGCATTTCAAGATAGTTTGCACCCTTTATAAGTATTCCCTTTCTTGACGCGCCGCCAATTGAAGCAAAGAAACTAAGCGGAACACTGACAACAAGAGCGCATGGACAACTTATAACAAGAAAAGTTAACGCTCTGTATATCCATTCTTTAAACAAAACTTCACCGTTCGCAATAAATAATACTATTGGCGGAACTATCGCCAACAACAAAGATAATATACATACAGCCGGAGTATATATTCTTGCAAACTTTGTTATAAACTTTTCTGAACTTGATTTATTTATGCTCGAATTTTCAACAAGCTCCAAAATTTTTGACGCTGTTGACTCATCAAATTCTTTAGTTACCCTTATTTTAAGCAAACCACTGAGATTAATTGAGCCACTCAGAACATCATCATCAATATTTACTTCCCTGGGTACTGATTCTCCTGTAAGAGCAACTGTATCAAGAAATGACCTACCTTCAACAATCGTTCCGTCAAGAGCAATCTTTTCGCCAGGTTTTACGAAGATATAATCGCCAACCGCTATTTCGTATGGGTCAACCTTTTCAAAATCATCATTTTCGTTTTTTATATTAACGTAATCAGGTCTTATATCCATTAACGATGAAATACTTTTCCTTGATTTACCGACAGCATAGCTTTGAAATAATTCGCCAAGCTGATAAAAAAGCATTACAAAAACACCTTCAGTATATTCTCCAAGCAAAAACGCACCGATTGTCGCAACACTCATCAAAAAATTTTCATCAAACGGCTGAAAATAAATTATTCCCCTGATTGCACCGTATAATATATCATAACCAATCAACAAAAATGGTATCAGAAATAATATTAATTTTAATACTTCGCTCAAAGGAATTACAGCAAACGTTACAGCAAGAATAAAGCTGATTATTATCCTGTATGCAATCCTTTTCTGTTTTTTCGTCATTTATATCACCTAATTTTGCATCAAAAATATATCTCGCAATCTTTTTCTATTTTCTTGCATTCTTTGAGTACATTTTCCATAACTTCTTTTATATAATAACCGTCTTCAAACTCTACGGTCATTTTTAGTGTCATAAAATTTATAATCGCTGATTTAATTCCTTCGACCTTGTTTGCAGATATTTCCATTTTGTTTGCACAATTAGCGCAATCAACTTCAATTTTGAATACTTTTTTCATATATCCCCCGAATATATCACGTTTGAACAAGTGTTCAAATGTTGTTTTTAATTTTATCGGCTTCCAGCATTTTTGAAAGCCGATAATCTTTATATAATTATACAATATTAGTCAATTATTGTCAATGTTTTTTACAAAACAACATTTTTCTTTGTTCTGTAAAAAATAAAGTATGTCAAAATTGCAGTTGCACAAACAGCCCACCCAGCCGGATATCCAAACGCTATCGGCAAAAGTGTATTCGAGATATAATTTGACATTACAAACAAATAAAGCTGTCTGAAACCAACAAACGATGACAACATAATTATCATTGGCGCTGTACTATTCCCCATTCCGCGTAAAGAAGCGGCAAAAATCTGATTTACACAGGTTAATATATAAAAAGGAGATATGTATCTAAGCAACAAGGTACCGCACTCGATTACAGCAGGGTCTTTATTTATTATCCTAACAAGATATGGAGATAAAATAAGAACAAGTACAATAGAAATTGCAGTTATGAACAAAGCTAAACCAAAAGCAGTAAAGGTTCCCTTTCTCGCCCTTTTCTCATCGCCTTTGCCAATATTCTGACCAACAAACGTCGTAACAGCTAATGCTATTGACTGTGTGGGCAGAAAAAGAAACATATCTATTTTCGAATACGCTGTCCAGCCACTCAACGCTATCGTCTGGTCAATGTTTACGTTTGTAATATAAGACTGTACAAAAACATTTGAAAAGGCCGTAATCGCCATTTGGAGTCCTGCAGGAATACCTATAAGTATTATCTTTTTCAATATCTTCATATCAAGTCTGATATCTTTTATAATCAATTTTACAACAGAATCTGTTTTAAACAGTGCTGCAAGAGCCAAAATAGCCGATACCCATTGAGCGATTATGGTTGCAAGTGCTACACCATCTGCGCTCATACCAAGCACAAACACAAAAAACAGGTCAAGGGTAATATTTATAACCGATGAAACAATAAGAAAATAAAACGGTCTTTTTGAGTCACCAACTGCTCTTAAAATACCCGCACATATATTATAAAACATCAAACCCATTACGCCTGAAAAATATATCGTAAGATATTTATAAGCATGATAATATACCGGTCCGTCAGTACCGTGTAACATAAGCCTTAACAGTATCGGCGCCATAAACAAACCGACAAGTGTAAACACAACACCAAGTATCAACGTCATAGCAATAGCGGTATGTACAGTTTTTTTGGCTTTTTCTTCGTTTTTAGCTCCGTAAAACTGTGAAACAACAACACCCGTTCCGCTTGCAAGTCCATTAAAAAAACCAATAAGAATATTAACTATTGGAGCTACACCGCCAACAGCTGCAAAAGCACCGTTAACATTTGTTTGTCCAACAACCCACGTATCAACAATGTTGTAAAATTGCTGAAAAAGATTGCCAATCATCAGTGGGAATGCAAACATAATAATATTTTTTATTATGCTGCCTTCAGTCATATCAACGTCTATTCTTTTGTTCAAAGCTCTTTTTGCACTCAAAGACATTGTAGCACCTTTCTTTTACACTGTTCTTATTGTTTTTCGCTTCTTTTTACAAGCAACATTAATGCTGAAATAAAACTTGTGCCAACCGCAATTCCAAGAGCAACTTGCAAAGTTTTCCAACCGTAAATTCTGAAACTTGACCAATCAGTAATTGCCGCATAATACATTGTATAATAAAGAGACCCACCGGGGACAAGCGGTATTATTGACGGAATATAAAAGACGGTTGCAGGAGATTTCATAACCCTTGCAAGAATCTCAGAATAAGCCTGTATTGTCGCTGCAGCAATTACAGCCGCAACAAAAACACCAATTTTCAGTTCAGTGCAAAGTATATAAACAAGCCAACATAACGCACCGCCAATTGTTGATGGAATGAGATTTCTTTTTCCTGAATTAAACATAAAAGAAAATCCAAGTGAGCCGATTGCCGCAGAAAGAATCTGAATTACAAATTCAATTATATTCATAAATCAGCCTCCAAACAGTACAATAATGGGTATCATAAAGCCAATCGCAAGAGCAAATGTCCACACAACACTTTCAGCGAGTTTGAGTAAGGCAGATAAAGTATCGCCTATAAGCAAATTCTTTACAGCACCCGTCAAAGCAACACCGGGAACTAAAACCATTATGGTTCCAATTATAATTTTGTCAACGCTTAGAATCGGAACAAGTCTCGAGATAATACATATCCCAAACCCAACTATAAGTGACGTAATAAAATAATAGAAAACTTTATTGGGCATTCTTGGCGACAAAATATCAGACAACAAACAAATCACAAGCGCAAAAAGACCTGAAATCAATGCATCGTAAATTGTACCTAAAAACAACACACTGAAGCTTGCTGCAGCAAGGAATGAGCCTATATAGGTTTTTAGCTTATGAATTGAGTTTGAATTAATTTTTTCTATTTCTTCGTTCAATTCTTCTCTTGAAAGAATATTCTTACAGCATTTTCTGCTAAGTGAATTTAACTGTTCAATTTTTATAAAGTTTGTCTGTCCTGCGGCAACGGCGCGACGTGTCTGCGAAACAACAGAACCGTCATTAAAAGTTACCGTCAAAACTATTAATGAAGTCAATGCAAAAATTTCAGTCTTTTTTGCACCGTATGCCTTTCCCATTCTTGAAATAGTATCTTCTACTCTACTGATTTCGGCACCTGAAAACAACATAGCCTCGCCTATATCCAAGAACAGTTCTACCAGATATTCGTGTTCAAAAACAATATTAGACAAACAACCACTTCTTTCTTCAGTATTTATTCTTGTACAGTAAGATATGATGAGACAGCATACACCTTGACACCGTTATATTCAAGTTGTGACCATCCTGTCGTATTATTGATTCCAACTCTCTTTACATATTCGCCGTTTTTCAGCGTATAAACAATCTCAGAGTCATTAGTATTCGGCTTGGTTCTGAGATTTGTTTCAATCTTTGCTGTAACCATTTCGTCAATAGGCGAGAAAACTTCCCTTTCGTCTACGGAAGGCTCTGTTGACTGTGTAATAACTTCATTTGAAAGATAATTTGATACAGCGTAAACTTCCTGACCATTATATATAAGCCTTGACCAGCCTTGAGTGCTGATAGCAACTCTGTCAAGAAACGTACCGCTTTCAAGACTTCCTACTATTTCTCCTGAAACGGTCGACGGCAAAGAGCGAAGATTTACTTTTATCTTTGCTGTAACCTTATCATTTGTTTCTTCAAATTTTATTCCATTTACTTCATCAACAGGTTCTTTCTCTTCCTGTTTGATTTCTGTTGTAAGATAGCTTGTAATAGCGTAAACTGTTTGACCGTTATAATCTAACCTTGACCAACCTTTTGTTCCCACTCCGGTTCTTGTTACAAACTCGCCGTTTTTTAAAGTCACAACGATATCACTCTTTGTTGTGGGAGATACTCTAAGATTTGTCACTTCCTTGGCAGTAACTTGTTCATTAACTTCTGTATACTTATCAGAAGAATCAACTTCGGGTGCTTTGACTTCTTTGTGAACTATCTCGGGATTTTTAGGTTGTTTTAATTCTTCTTCAAAATAACAAACAACAAGGTCTGTATTTCCGTTTATTCCGTCTACAATTCCTTTATTTGTATACTGCCAAGCATCAACTCGGCCTTCATAATCAGGAAATTCTATGTCAGGATAAGTAATCTCAGGATACTGAGCTACCCATATTCTGTGATTCTTCTGTATTCTTGAAATATCCCAATAATAAGGTAATGACAATTCATTTCTTGCTCCATAGAGCATTGTGTCATAACCATTTTTTGAAACTAAAGACAAAAATTCAAGTGCATTATCCGTGCGCATTTTTGCATCAAGTCCAAACATTCTGCTATTTGGATTTTTATAGCCTTCACAGTCATATACAACGGGATAGGAAATATGATACCCTTTTATAAATTCTAAAGTCCATTCTGCTTCTTCTTTCGCTTCAGCAATGTTTACTGCTGTTGAAAAGAAGTAAACGCCTGTCAAAACGTTATTCTTATGCGCCTGTTGCAGATTATATTCCGCAAATTCGTCCTTATAAATAACGCCGTTTTCTCCCCTGTATCCTATTCTTACAAAAGCGAATTGTATCCCGCTTTCTTTGACCTTTTTCCAGTCAATGATTCCCTGCCATTTTGAAACGTCTATTCCGTTTGACTTTCCTTCAATAATCTGTATGTATTCTGTGTCTATAATATTTCCATTCTCATTTTCAAAATCTTGATTTTCTGGGTCTGAAAGTTCTCCGTCAATCGGTGTTGTATCAACAACAGACTGTGTTGTTTCATCAATATTGTCAGGTATGTCTTGGTTGTTATCTCTTTTTGGTATAAAAACCACCAAAAGCACAACAACAACGGCAATTACAAAAATTGCCGCTGTTGCTAATAAAACATACTTTTTATTTCTTTTAAATAATTCTGATACTTTCATTTTACACCAAACAATCAATTAACAAAAATGTGTTTGCGTTTATTGAAATATATTGTATTTGCAAAAATCATAAAAGCAGAAACAACAATGTTTATACCAATAAGCATAATTACAGCTTCTTTTGCCTGTACGCCTAAAATGTAGTACATAAGCCCGCCGTTTACAATATTTACAAGAGCGTTGGCTATATAAATAGTCTTGATACACAAAAGAGATATTCTCTTCATTCTTCTGAGAACAAAGCAAGTGTAAAACATAAAAATAGCAATTACAACCATACATAGACCCGAAAAAACGTTAAGTTTTTCTAACGCCGCAGTTGAAACTTCTCCAAGACCCGAAATGTCAGCAAGAGTAACTTTAGGCGATATAACAAGCTGTATGCCGTCGAGTATATTTGAAAAAGCACTTATTGGAAGCAAGATAGAAACCAAGAACACATACCACTTCATCGGCATAATCTTTTTCTCGGTGTTATCGGTTTTCAATTCAGCACCACAAGAAAGACATCTATCTTTATTGTCGGGATTTTCATTCCCACATCTATGACATAACATATACTTTAAACCCCTGAATAATTTTATATAAATATTATA
>JAZRPI010000165.1:0-17106 GCA_045649165.1 Eubacteriales bacterium
TTTTTTAATTTTTCGTTCTTGAATTCATATAATTACGGTCTATTGTAATAACCGTATTATACGTTGGGTCAACTTTGCGAATTTCTTTTGTAATCTCGCTGCAGAAATAGTCGTCTTTCGTTTCATATTCAAACGGCAAATCAACGTCAAATATAAGGTTTGTATGCGTGTCTCCAAATACAACTCTGAAGTCGTGCATTGTTATATTCTCATCTTTTGATTTGAGAATAGTGTTTACAACAGCCTTCAATTCGTCAATTTTAGGGTTATCCGTTTCGACAGGGTCAAGGTGGATAACAAGGTGTATATTCATTTCTTCAAGTACGTCAAATTCGATATTGTCTATCGTATCGTGGCTAATCATAACGTTTACGTTTGCGGGTACTTCTGCGTGTACAGAAGCAAAGCATCTGCCAAAACCGTAGTTGTGAACGACAAGGTCGTGTATGCCGATAACACCGTCATAGCTTAGTATTTTGTCAGAAAGTTTTGAAACAAGCTCTTCTTCGGGAGCAGCCCCAAGCAGTGGGTCAGAAGTTTCGATAATCAGCTTTATGCCTGAATAAATTACAAACAATGCAACAGCGCAGCCAAGCCAGCCGTCAAGCATAACGTTGGTTGTAAGGCCTATGATTGCGCCTATAATTACGACTGTTGTTGAAATCACGTCGTTTATGCTGTCTGCTGATGATGCGATAAGTGATGTAGAATGTATAGCCTTGCCTGCCGCGCGGTATACAAGCCCCTGTATAAGTTTTACAACAACTGTTGAAGCAAGAATTATAACGGTAATAAGTGAATATTTCGTTTCTGACGGGAAGATTATTTTTTCAACAGAGCCGATAAACAAGTCAAAACCGATTGCTGTTATAAGACAGGATACAATCAGTCCGGAAACGTATTCCATACGCGCATGTCCGTAGGGGTGTTTTGCATCGGCGGGTTTTCCTGAGATTTTAAATCCGAAAATGGTTATAATCGAAGACCCCGCATCGCAAAGGTTGTTAATCGCATCAGCTGTAATTGAAATAGATGAAGTGAGTGTACCCAATATAACCTTTGTCAAAAACAGTACGGCGTTTGTAAAGATGCCGAAAATGCCTGAAAATTTTCCGTATTCGTTTCTGACAACAGGGTCGGAAGTATCTTCATAATTTCTGATAAACAGTTTGAAAAGAAGCTTCATGTTTTGATTTCCTTTCAGTCAAGAATTATATTGTTTTTTATATATTTATCTAAGTGTTTTACAAATCGTTCGTCACTCTCAAAAACAATCAGTCCAAAACCGTCGTAGGTCTTATAAACCATAGTATAGGACTGCTTACAAAACAGAGTAGAACAGTAGTTGTATTTCTCATTATACTGTGTTTTGTCAGATTTTGCAAATGCTTTGGTTTCTTCTATTTTTATTATATCAGAATAGTAAAGTCGGCAGACTGTTTTTGAGTAGTTTTTTGTGTTTTGTGTAATGGTAAATTCGTATTCGTCTGCATAATAAGTGTATACAAATACGAGATATCTTGATATAAGCACTACCGACAGCATAAAACAGGCAGCTGACAAAAGTCTTAGTATATTAGCTGAAAAGCTTTCTATCAGAAAAGAAAACGCCATAAAGAGAAGTGCCGACACGAAAAGGGCAGAGCAAACGATGACGGCGTTTATTCTTTTTGTGTTTGGTGTGTATTTCATACCATTTTACCTTATTGTTTTATAATTCCGTGCGACAGCAAAATATTGCCGTTCTGTATTTCTATTATTCCATAAGATGAATATATGCTGTCCCTTGGTCTTGATATACTTCCGGGATTAAATATATACAATCCTTTTTCTCTTTCTGTGGGTATATATTCGTTATGTTTTATATGTGTATGTCCGTAAAGTGCGATGTCTGCATTGTTTTCGAGAGCTGTGTAGTATAGATTTTGCATACCAAATCTTACGTTATATTTATGCCCGTGGCACATAAAAATTCTTGTGCTTTCTATTTCGACCAAATCGAAGGGAAGTCCATTTATGTTACGAGAAAAAGCATCTTCATAGTTGCCGTTGACTTTGATTACTTTATAATTATTCGTATCAATACAATCAAGGTCAGCGCTTCCGTCGCCAAGGTGCAGTATATATTTTGCATCGGGGTGTAATTCAATTGCTTTTTTCATATTATGAAATCTTCCGTGGCTGTCGGAAAAAACCAATATCTTCATAGAAAACCTTTCTTTTATATCATTTGTTTAACATAACGTAATTTTCTTGCATATAATGCTTATGAAATTACTATATTGAAAAGGGGATATATATTATGGAAATTGATAAAAGACAAATAATGAATAAACTCGACGGAATAGGCGATGAAGAATTAAAAAACATCGTCAAAACTATCGCCGAAAGTGCGGGAGTAAGTCCAAGGAGAGCCGAACGCGCCGTTTCCGATATCTCGAAACTGAGACAAAATATAGGGAACTTAAGCGACAAGGATTTGCAGAACGCCTTTTCGATGCTTGATAATAACACGGTTGAAAACATCAAAAAGCAAATGAATATGTAATATAAAGGTGGGTTGAATGGATAATAACGGTCTCAACGATATTATAAGCAAACTTACTCAAAACCCCGAAATGATGAAAAACTTAATGAGTGTAGCGGGGAATCTGATGAACGAAAACAAGGCTGAACAAAATAGTTTCCACAACCAGCATAACTACGAAAAACACGAAGAAATATGCGAAGATACTCATCATACACCACACAGAAAACGTGGCGACGATGCGGAAAATCTGATTTGCCTGTTGATAGCGCTGAAGCCTTACGTCAGCCCTGACAGGTGCTCAAAGATTGACAGTATCGTAAAAATATTAAAGCTTGTTCAGCTGAGCGAGAAAACAGGCATACTGAAATCGCTTTTATAAAAAAAGGTGGACTTAATTATGTACAGCAGAAATATGAGAAAACCCAACAGAGAAACAGGAGAAACAAGAAGGGCTGAACTTGTAAAACCGCCACCGAATTACAGGGGAATGATATACGGCGAAAGTGAGAAAAAAGATATATTCGCCGAAGGAATCGACAGACTTGTAAATAACGACGACAGCTATCAGAAATATGAAAGAATAGAGCAGAGCGAACCTGTTATGCAGAACAAAACAGGGCTTCACAGGCTGATAGACGGTCTTTCTGAAAGAAGTTTTTGCGCTGAAGATATTCTTATCTGCGCTATGATAATTCTTATGCTCAACAACAGCTCCGAAGACGATATACTTATGGTGCTTGTGCTTATGATGCTGTTATAAAAAATGAATATACAAACAAAAGCCCGAAAGGGCTTTTTTGTTTTTTTATAAACTAAGTGTTTTTATAAGACCTGCAATCTCTTTTTCGAATAGAACGCCGTATTTTGTATCTAATCCTGCGTCGTGTGTTCTTTTAATTGCCTTTTCAGTAAAGTCTACGGCGATTTTTGTTGCTTCGCTGAGCGTTTTGTCGTTCAGCAAGCCGGCTATAAGTGTTGATGCAAAAACGTCGCCTGTTCCGTGGTAAAATCCTTCAACCCTTTTTTCTAATGCAAACTCAAAAATATTGCTTTCTGAGTCATAAGAAGCAGCGCCTACGTCGTCGGAATTGAAGTGAACGCCTGTAAGTACAATTTTTTTGCAGCCGAATTTGGTTAATTCAAGCATTAAATCTTTAATGAAGTCTTCTGTGTAAGGGCCGTCGCAGTAGTCTCTGCCGAGCAAAAATGAAGCTTCTGTTATGTTGGGGGCAATGATATCCGCCTTTGAGCAGAGCTTTTTCATACCTTCTATATATTCATTGGTAAATCCGGCGTAAAATCTGCCTGCATCACCCATAACGGGGTCTACTACTACAAGCGTATTTTCCTTTTTGAAGTGGTCAATAAATTGGTTAACCTTTTCTATCTGCTCGGTTGAGCCAAGGTAACCCGAGTATATAGCGTCAAAAGAAAGGTCAAGAGTCTTCCAGTGGCGTATAATGTTAGACATTTCGTCTGTAAGGTCTAAAAATGAATAACCTTCAAACCCGCCTGTATGTGTTGAAAGGAGTGCTGTTGGCAACACTGCGGTTTCGATACCTGTCGCTGACAGTATAGGACAGGCAACAGTTATAGAGCATCTGCCTATTCCGGATATATCATTAATTGTAACTGCTCTTTTCTGCTTGCTCATAACATTCCCCTTTCTCTCGTATTATATAATGAATGTGGTTATTATAACACAGCAATGCCAAAAAAACAATATAAGATGTCCAAAAAAGGTATTTTATGTACAATTTACAAAATGTTTACAATTTATTTTGAGCGCATCGGAATTGCAAAAAACTCGCCCTTTTGTGCAAGTTGCACAAGTGTAGAAAAAAAGGTCGAATATAGGTGCAAGTTGCACAAAAATCGTAAACTTTTTTATACATAAACATCAAGAAAAATGAGTAAATATGATTTACCAAACTAAGAAAAACGGCTTTTGAAATGTTAAAACCAAGCATATTAACACAAAAACAGCGCCTAAATACGCGAATAAGGTAAATTTAAATTACCCTACAACAGAAAGTCACACAAGGGGAGAAAAATGCCGAAAAAGCGCTTAAATTGTTAATAATTTATAATTGCAAAAGATGTTGCTATATATAATAAGAAAATAGAATAAGAGTTCTATTGACTTTTAGGGGGTTGTATGATAATATATCTTAGCATTAGATTGCGGCAATATCGGCATATATAAGCCGACTGTATAAGAGCCACAACGCAGCGCTGTTTCGTGGGTAACGGAAAAGCGGTGCTTATTGCGTTATAAACGCTGTTACGACGGCTCCCATGCCCTAACTAATCGTGTTAAGTTTTATCAAAATCTTTATGGGAGGAAAAACCATGAACAAATCCATTTTCACAAGATTATTGTGTGGATTTCTCACAGTGATTATGTTTGTTGGCTGTATGTCAACGTCTATATTCGCTGCGGAAGTTCCTTCGGCAGAAACAGAAGAGAATGCCGAAGAAACCACAACTTCGTTGGAGGAAATCAGAGAGCTTCTTGACACTCTGAGCTACAACGAGTACATTGCGTCACTTGAAGACGCAAAGAAAGCGACAAAGTCGTTTGAAGTAGTTCTTGCTGATGCATTTATCAAGTCAAAGGGAACTTCAAAGGAAAACGGCGAAGTTGTTATTAAAACCGAAAAAGAAACAGAGACTGATTACGGTAAAGCAGTCAAGTCTGTATTCTTGCCTGAAAAGGGAACTGCTATATTCAAGATTGACGTTCCCGAAGACGGTCTTTACGCGATAGATATTATGTACTATTCAGTTGAAGCGAAAGCTACTTCAATTGAACGTATGTTCTATATTGACGGTAAAGTTCCTTTCTCTGAAGCAAGATATCTTGAAATGCCTAAGACATGGATAGACGTTCTTGAAGAAGACGGTAAGTTCAATACTGACCTTTCTGACAATGATATACGTCCGCCTAAGGCTCAGAAACCTATGTGGAATACTTACACATTGCACGACTCTACGGGCTTTGTAGTAAATCCCATGCAGGTGTATTTGACAAAGGGCGAACATGAGATTTCATTTGAAGCTGTAAGAGAACCTGTTGTGTTCAGCACAATGAAGTTCTATCCTTATGAAGAACTTCCTACATACGAAGAAGTTAAGGCTGAATATGACAAGAACGGCTACAAGAACGTAAGCTCGGATGCAAATCTCAGAATTGAAGCAGAGTTTGTTGATTACGTATCGGACCAGACAATCTATCCTTTGAATGATAGATCATCTCCGATTACGACTCCCCAAGACCCTTCAAAAACAAGACTTAACACAATTGGTAGTGACAAGTGGAAAACGTCGGGACAGTGGGTAAAATATAATATCAAGCCTACGGAAACAGGACTTTACGAGATTGCGATGAGATATAAGCAGTCCGAGCTCGAAGGTATGTACGTCTCCCGCCGTATATATATAAATGGAGAAATTCCCTTCGAAGAAGCAAGTTACCTTGAGTTCATGTACAACGACTCATGGCAGAACGGCGTTCTTTCTTCAAAGGACGGAACACCCTACAAGTTCTATTTTGAAGAAGGTAAAGAATACGAGATTATGTTCGAAGTAGTTCTCGGTTCTATGAGTGAAGTTCTTAACCGTGTAAACAACGTTCTTACACTTATGAACGAATCTTACCTTAAGATACTCATGATTACAGGTTCGTCTCCTGACGAATACCGTGACTACAACTTCGGAAGACTTATTCCTGAAGCAATCACAAATCTTGCTTTCTCAGCAAAAGAACTTAAGGCAGTTGCAAAACAGCTTGAAGAAATTACAGGTCAGACAGGTTCACACGTTGCAACTCTGAACAAGATTATCGTTCTTCTCGAAAGAATGACATCTGACGAAGATGAAGTTGCAAAGAACCTTGTAAACCTTAAGACATATATCGGTACACTTGGTACATGGCTTCTCGACTCAAGAGCACAGCCCCTTGAAATAGACTACTTTGTACTCCAGGCTGAAGGAACAGAACTTCCCAAGGCTAACTCAACGTTCTTTGAATCACTCTGGTTCGAACTTAAAGCGTTTGTTCTCAGCTTCTTCACAGACTACTCTACAATGGGTGCTACCGTTGAAATAGAGTCTGACAAGAAGGTTGAAGTATGGACAACAATCGGTCGTGAAAAATCAAAGATTATGCGTCAGCTTGTTGACAGCGACTTTATGCAGAACAACAACATTGCCGTTGAAATCAAGCTTGTATCAGGTGGTATACTTCAGTCAACACTTGCAGGTATCGGTCCTGACATTGCATTCTTGGGTTCAGCAGATGCTGTAAACTATGCGATTCGTGACGCGGTTCTTCCGCTTAACGATTTTGAAAACTTCGATGAAGTAATCGGAAGATTTGCTCCTGCTGCGGTAGATACACTCAGCCTTTACGGCGAAACATACGGTTTGCCTAACACAATGACATTCCTTATGATGTTCTATCGTATGGACATTCTTGCTGACCTTGGTGTTGAAGTTCCGAAAACTTGGGACGACCTTAAGAACATTATCCCCGTACTCCAGAACAACAATATGACAATCGGTTTCCCGTCAAAGACAGCAGGTACAAAACTGTTCTTGTATCAGATGGGCGGCGAGCTCTTTGCAGATGAAGGTAAGAGAATTAACCTTGCATCTAACGTAGCTCTCTCAGCGTTTACCGAACTTACAGACTTGTTCCAGAGTTACAGATTCCCGCTTACATACGAAGCAGCTAACCGTTTCAGAACAGGTGAAATGCCTATTTTGATTGCAGACTATATTTCACTTTACAACCAGCTTACAGTATTCGCTCCTGAAATTGACGGTCTCTGGGAATTCATTAAGCTTCCCGGATTCGTTGATGAAAACGGCGAAATCAACTACAGCTCGGTAGTAACAGTTGAAGGCGCATGTATGATGAAGGGCGCTGAAGATAATAAGGAAGAATCCTGGAAGTTCCTTGAATGGTTTACAAAAGGCGACGTACAGGCGAACTATTCAAACGAACTCGTTGCAGTTGTTGGTCCTTCTTCCAAGAACGCTACTGCAAATACAGAAGCTTTGAAAGAACTCCCCTGGTCTTCACGTGAATATGAAAACCTTATGGAACAGTTCAACAGCACAGTTGGTATTACAGAATACCCCGGTTCATACATTATAACCCGTTATGTGGACTTCGCATTTATGGATGTATATAATAAAGGTGCGAACGCTACGGAAGCGATGCTCGACTACGTAACCGAAATCAACAAAGAAATTACAAGAAAACGTAAAGAATTTGATTTTGATTACATCGAGATTACATACGAAAACTCAGCCGACTATATAGAAGGCATTGAATAATCGTAACAAATTTGAAGTGGGGGAAACCACTTCCCCCACAAAAAATTCTACATTATATACTATATTATATACATTCTAAACAAAGGAGTTGATTAAACATGTCCGCAAACACTGCAGTAAAGAAAAAAGCGTCAAAGCGTACAGAGATGACAAAAGCGCAGTGGACATGGAAAGAGATGAAGCGAAATAAGACAGCGTACATCATGATTGCGCCTTTCGTAATTCTCTTCTTCATATTTACGGTATTACCCGTTGTGGTATCAATGGTATTGAGTTTTACAGACTTCAATATGCTTCAGGTTCCCAACTTTGTATTTATGGACAACTATATAAGACTTTTCCTTGATGATGATATATTTATTACATCTGTAAAAAATACATTTATCTTCGCGGCAATAGTTGGTCCTGGTTCGTATTTCCTTTCATTTATATGTGCTTGGTTTATTAACGAACTTCCCCCCAAAATCAGAGCTATCGTAACTTTGATTTTCTACTCACCTTCTATTTCAGGTGGTGCGTATCTTATGTGGAGCATCGTGTTCTCGAGTGACTCTTACGGATATGCAAACGCGATTTTGATTGACTTAGGCTTTATCTCAATGCCTATTCAGTGGTTCCAGGATGCTAAATACGTAATGCCTATTTGTATCGTAGTTGCTCTTTGGACTTCACTTGGTACAGCGTTCTTGTCATTTATCGCCGGTTTCCAGGGTGTTGACCACTCTTTGTATGAAGCAGGCGCTGTTGACGGTATCAAGAACCGTTGGCAGGAACTCTGGTACATTACACTTCCGACAATGAAGCCTCAGCTCATGTTCGGTGCCGTTATGTCTATTACATAGGCGTTCGGTTTCGGCGCGGTTGTTACAGCTTTGGCAGGTTTCCCGTCAGTTGAATATGCGGCGCATACAATTATGCACCATTTGGAAGACTACGGTACAACACGTTGGGAAGTTGGTTATGCTTCGGCAATTGCTACAGTACTCTTTATAGTAATGTACGGTGCGAACGCATTGATTAAGAAACTCTTGTCGAAGGTAGGTAACTGATATGGCTAAGAAATTAAGAACAAGAAAACACCGTGTCGTACTTAACCGTTCATACGGCGGAGACTTCGGAATCACTCTCTTCCTTATATTTATGGGCGCGTTCCTTTTCATCCCGATGTACTACACAGTTGTACAGTCACTCAAACCTCTTGACGAACTTTGGATGTTCCCTCCGAGATTCTACGTAATCAGTCCTACATTCAAGAACTTCAAGGAATTGTTCAACTTGATGAACGAATCTTGGGTACCTTTCTCAAGATACATATTTAACACAGTATTTATTTCAGTTGTAGGTACTTTCGGTAACTTGCTTCTCTCTTCAATGTGTGCTTACGCACTCGCGAAAATCAAGTTCCCCGGCGGTAACACAATATTTGCAATCATCGTTGCATCTTTGATGTTCCACAGTACAGTATCTGCTATTGCAAACTTTATTACATTGTCAGCTCTCGGCTGGATTGACACATATCTTGCACGAATAGTTCCTGCTTGGTGTACGTCACTCGGTCTGTATTTGATGAAGCAGTTTATGGAAACGAACGTAAACAACGCCGTACTCGAATCAGCGCGTATTGACGGTGCTACTGAATGGAGAACATTCTGGGTAATTGCGATGCCGATGGTTAAGCCCGCATGGCTTACACTTATCGTTTACAGCTTTAAAGATTTGTGGAACTCAGGCGCATCAATCTACATTCAGAGCGAACAGTTGAAATCATTTAACTACGCAGTAAGCCAGCTCGTATCCGACGGTATTTCACGTCAGGGTGCGTCTGCAGCGGCAACCGTTATCAGTATGATGGTTCCGATTCTCGTATTCGTATTTGCACAGAGTAACATTATTGAAACGATGGGCTCATCGGGTATGAAAGACTAAGAAGAAAGGGATTGGTATTATGAATAAAAAGATTATTAAAATAGCCGCCCTGACTCTTTGTTTGATGATGTTTATCGGGGTTGTACCCGCATTTGCAGCATCTTCATACGGAACATACACATATTCACAGGACGGTTTCGGTATATCATCTCCCGATGCATATACTCCCGAACAGATTATTGACTACAAGTATATGGGTATGGGTACAGAACTGAAGAATCCGACAGACCTTGAAACAGATGAAGACGGAAACGTTTACATCGCGGACGCCGGAAACAACAGAATCGTTGTACTCGACAGATATTACAAGTATAAATTCCAGCTTAAAGCATTTACAAACAGCAACGGTATTCCGGACTCACTTGCAAACCCCAACGGTTTGTTTATCGGAAACGGCTACATCTACGTTGCAGATACAGACAACAAGAGAATTGTTGTGTTTGACCAGGCAAAAGGCTCTTACGTAAAGACTTACGAAGAACCCCAGGCAGACGTGTTCCCTGCAAACTCAGTATACAGACCCGTTGCTCTTGCAGTTGACTCTGCAGGTACAATGTACGTAATTTCATCAAGTACCTACATGGGTGTTATCGCGCTTAACGCAGACGGTTCATTCCAGTGCTTCGTAGGTGCACAGAAGGTTACGATTTCTGCTTGGGATAAGCTTTGGAAGGCTTTCCAGACAGACGAACAGCGTGCTCGTTCAGAACAGTACGTAAGTACAGAATTTAACAATATTACAATTGACTACCGCGGATTTATTTACGTTACGACATCATCTATTGATGCAAAACAGCAGCAGTCCGCAACACTCAGCAATACAGCTGAATATTCACCTGTAAAGAAACTTAACATTTCAGGTGACGACATTATGAAACGTACAGGTTTCTTCGGTTTCGGTGAAGTTGACGTAGCGGATAAATCTACGTCTGCATCAGCCCCCGTTGGAACATCAGTAATCGTTGACGTAGCTCTCGGTCCGCAGAACACATGGTCAATCATCGACCAGAAGCGTTCAAAGATTTACACATACGATGAATACGGCGACCTTCTCTTTATCTTTGGTGACATCGGTTCACAGTTGGGTAACATCAGAAGCGCGTCAGCTCTTACATACCAGGGCGAAAAACTCCTTGTTCTTGACAAGAGTACAAACTCATTTACAGTATTCGGCAGAACAGAGTACGGCGATATCCTTCTCAACGCTATTGAAAACCAGAACAACCGTAACTATGACAAAGCTCAGGACGACTGGGAATCAATTTTGCAGAGAAATAACAACTTCGACGCTGCATACATCGGTATCGGTAAGGCGCTTTACCGTTCAGGTAAGTGGACTGAATCAATGGAATACTTTGTAAGCGCTTACGACACAGAAAACTATTCCAATGCATTCAAAATGTACCGTAAAGAATGGGTAAGTAAGTATATTTACCTTGTTCCGATTGTTGTTATAGCTGTATGTATCGCAGGAACTAAGTTCTTTGGATACGCGGCAAAGGTTAACAAAGAAGTTGCGGTATCCGGCAAGAAGAGAACATTCTGGCAGGAAATACTTTACGCGAACCACCTTATATTCCATCCGTTTGACGGTTTCTGGGATTTGAAGCACGAAAAACGCGGTTCGCTCAGAGGCGCAATATTCTATCTTATATTTGCTATTGTAACATTTACATATCAGTCTGCAGGTTCATCATACGTATTCAACCCGACAGGCAACTATTCAAGTATTCTTGTTCAGATTATATCGGTAATCGTACCGCTTATTCTCTGGGTTGTTGGTAACTGGTGCTTGACAACGTTGATGGAAGGTGAAGGAAGCTTTAAAGATATCTTTATTGCAACTTGTTATGCATTGGCTCCCTTGCCCTTGCTTATAATTCCTGCAACAATTGCGACAAACTTCCTTACATCAAGCGAAGCTGCAATCGTAACATTGCTTGAAAGCTTTGCATTTATCTGGGTAGGTTTGCTGATATTCACAGGTACAATGGTAACACACGACTACTCACTTGTTAAAAACGTTGCAACATGTTTGGGTACAATCGTAGGTATGGTATTTATTATGTTCTTGGCGTTGTTGTTCACAACTATGCTTACAAACGTAATCGGCTTTATCACAGCGATTGTAACAGAAATTTCTTATCGAATGTAGTGGAGAAAGGAGAATATTGAAATGAATATCAAAAGAATTATTTCAGCGATTATGTCGGTTGTGATGATAATCGGCGTGCTCGCAAGCATGTCTGTTCTCCCTGCGTTCGCTGCTGAAACTGAAGACAGTGCACCAAAGCAGGAAAAGAATAAACAGTATTATTTAGATAATTACATTAACAAGAATTATAGTAACCCCGCTCTCAAGCTCGAAACAATGAAGAAATATCTTGAAGATGACAAGTATATCTTCTACGTACAGACAGAGTCGGGCGAATGGGCTCTTGAAAACAAAGTTACAGGCCAGTATCTTTTCTCAAACCCCTACGATATAGGTGGTACAACATCAAGTAACGAGACAAAGATGGACCTTTACTCACAGGTTATTATCAATTACAGCGACAGCGGTGTTTCAAAGTCATATACAAGCTTTGAAGACTGCGTAATGCTTGACCAGATTAAGGTTAAAAACCTTAAGGGTGGCGTACGTGTTGAATACACAATCGGTAACGAAGAAACACGTAAGCTCATCCCTATGCAGATTACTGCAGAACGTTTTGAATCTGAAATCCTTTCAAAGATTCCTGAAGGAAGAACAAAGGAAAACTTCAAGTCATTCTTCCAGAAGAAGAGTCTTAATGATATGACACTTACAACAGCAGGTAAGAAGCAGCTTCTTGCATCATATCCTATTGTTGAAAAGTATGATATCTACGTGTTTGCTACTGACGCGGGTGACAACGAAATGCTCCGTCAGGAAACAACAATCAAAACGTATTGTCCCGAATATTCATTTGAAGAACTTGAATATGACCATTCTTTAGTTGGCTACGTTGCAACAGATAAAGCTCCCGCTGTATTTAAGTTTGCTCTTGAATATAAACTTAACGAAACAGGCCTTGACGTACGTCTTGGTGCAAACGGTATCCGTTTTGACGAAACAGTTTATACACTTGAAAATATGAAGATACTTCCTTTCGTAGGAGCAGGTTCTGCTGAAAAACAGGGTTACATTTTCGTACCCGACGGCAGTGGTAGTATCATCAGATTTGAAGACGTTATCAAGCAGCAGGTTACCGTAAGTGGTAAGCTCTACGGTCAGGACTATGCGTTCCACAAAATTGTTGGAACAACACAGCAGACAATGCGTCTTCCTGTATACGGCGTAGTTGAAGAAGGTATAAGAACTATCACAAACGTTGAAGAAGGTACCTTTACACAGGTTCCCATGTACAACGGCTTCTTTGCAATAGTTGAAGAAGGTGACTCTCTTGCTTCGATTTTTGCTGAAACAGGTGGTACTTTGCATAAGTACAACACAATTTACACATCGTTTAACCCCCGTCCTTCTGACCAATATAACCTTGCAGACTCTATTTCAGTAGGTGGCAACGCTACATGGACAGTTGTTTCTGACAGAAAATACACAGGTAGTTACAGAATCAAGTACGTAATGCTTGAAGACGAAGCTCTTGCAAAGGAAGCTGCAGAAAAGGCTGAAGGCGAATACGTTTCATACGAAGCAAGTTACGTAGGTATGGCAAATGCTTACCGTGACTATCTCTACAACACAGAACAGCTTTCAAAGCTTGATGAAAAAGAAGTATCCGAAAACATTCCGCTTTACATTGAATCATTCGGTACTATTGATACAACAAAGAAAGTACTCAGCTTCCCTGTAACAGTTGAAACACCGCTCACAACTTTTGAAGATTTGATGACGATGTATGCTGAACTTGAAGCAAAGGGTATTGACAACGTTAACTTCAAGCTCACAGGCTTTGCAAACGGCGGTATGCTTCCCACAGTTCCTTCAAAGGTAGAATTCCAGAAGAAAGCAGGCGGAAACAAGGGCTTCAAGGAATTTATTGAATTTGCAAAGGAAAAGGGTGTTGGCGTATATCCCGAATTTGACTTTGTATATCTCAAAAATACCGGTTCATTTGACGGCTTCAGCTTCAAGAAAGACGCTGTAAGAACAATTGACAACCGTTATACACAGAAACAGAAATACAACTCAGTATATCAGTCACTCGTAGAAACAGGTAACGTAGTTATTTCAGTAACTGCATTTGAAGACTTCTACAAAGGCTTCAACAAGGATATGCAGAAGCTCGGCGCGACAGGCGTATCAGTTTCTACATTGGGCTCAGATTTGAACTCAGACTTTGATGAAGATAATCCTTTCAACAGAGAAGACGCAAGAGCTGAAACAATTAAGCTTCTTGAAAAACTCAGCAAGGATTACGAAGGTGTAATGAGTGATGCAGGTAACGCTTATGCTCTCAAGTACGTTGACCACTTGCTCAACGTTTCTCTTGACAGTAGCCGTTACATTTCAGCAAGCCAGGCAATACCTTTCATGGGTATGGTTCTCCACGGTTCAGTTGAATTTGCAGGTGCACCTTTGAACACAACAGGTAATATCGCATACGAAATCCTTAAGATGATTGAAAACGGCGCATCTCCCTACTTCTTGCTTTCTTACAGAAATACAGCAGAACTCAAGGATGACCCGTTGTATGCTGAATACTTCTCAGTACAGTATGAAATCTGGAAAGAAGACCTTGTTAAGTATTACAATGAAATTAACGAAGCGTTGAAAGACGTTCAGACATCTCTGATTGTTGACCACGAATTCGTACAGGGCGAACGCGTTCCCACAGAACAGGAAATAGAAGAAGACGCAGAAGCTCTCAAGAAAGCTGAAGATGAAGCTGCAATTAACAAAGTTCATGACGAAGAAAAGAACAGAAGAGAAGAAATCTTAGCTGGTAAGATTGAAGCTCTTAAACAGCAGCAGAATCAGCAGCAGGCAGGCGAAGGTAATGAAAACGCCGAAACAGAAACACCTGAAGCAACACCTGAAACACCCGAAGTTGAAACACCTGAAGGCGAAACTTCTGAAGGCATAGGCAACGCAGGTGAAGTTGTAGAAGAAGAGGAAGAATCTCTCATCGACATCAAGACAAAGTATCTTACACAGAAGGGTACAGTTGTTAAGGTTACATACGCAAACGGTAAGGTATTCATTCTTAACTACAACAGCTTTGACATTAAAGTTGACGGCCAATTGATTAAAGGCTTTGGCTTCTACGAAACAACAACATCCGGCGGTCAGGACGCTCCTGCCGCTTCGGATGCACAATAAGAAAGGGGTGTAGATAATGGATAAAGCAATTACAGCAAAGAGCGCTCCCAAAAAGCGCAAGAAAATCGCATCCCTTGATAAGAGAAAGGCAAAAGCAGGTTGGTGGTTTATAATGCCTTTCCTTGCAACTTTCGTTATTGTATATCTTCCTATCATTATTGACTCAATTAAGTTTAGTTTTTCTAAGCTGACAATTTTGACAGGTGGTGGTTACGTAACAGAATTTGTAGGATTTACAAACTACCAGGAAGCTCTGTTTGTTGACGCAAGTTACGTTCAGACGCTCGTAGCAGGTGTCAAACAGCTTATATTTGATATACCCGCAATCGTTATTTTCTCACTCTTTATGGCAGTACTTCTTAATCAGAAGATGCTCGGCCGTGCATTGTTCCGTGCGATATTCTTTATCCCTGTTATTATCGGTACAGGTATAGTAGAATACATTGACCAGAGCAACTCAATGTTGTCATATATGACTGACTCATCAAGCTCTATTGATGACGGTACAGGTGGTGCTACTGCTAACGAATCGTTGGCTATGGCAGCAAACCTTGACTGGTTGTTCGGTAACATGCGTGTCGGTGGGGAATTGATGGAATACGTTGTTGGTATTATCGCAAACGTATACGACATCATCAGCCGTTCAGGCGTACAGATGCTTATCTTCCTTGCAGGTCTCCAGTCAATTTCTCCCGCGATTTACGAATCATGTCAGATTGACGGTGCGGCTGCATGGGAAACATTCTGGAAGATTACTTTCCCGATGATAAGCCCGATGATTCTTGTTAACACAATTTACACTGTTATCGACTCATTTACAAGAAGTTCAAACAGCGTAATGATGTATATTGATGAAGTATACCAGAAAGTAGGCGGCCCTGTAACAAGTTCAGCAATGTCATGGATTTACTTCCTTATTGTACTTGCATTGATTGGCGTTGTAGCAGCCCTTATTTCAGGATATGTATTCTATCAGAGAAGAGATTAAGGAAGGAGGATATTCAATATGAATTCACAGGCATCAGCACCTAAGGTAATGAAAGAAACAAAGAATAAGATTCGTGTTGATTTCGAACGTACAGATTTCTGGACGAGATTTAAGTTGAAATATCTTTCCCTTAAGTTCTTGACAACGGTTGTATGGGTAATCTTCCGTTTGGTTCTTCTCGTTGGTATTTCATACGTTATACTTTCACCCGTACTTTCAAAGATTTTCAGCTCATTTATGGGCAAAGAAGACTTTGTTGACGTTACGGTTAAGTATATTGCTAAGTATCCGACTCTGGATACTTATAAGGCATTGATTGTAGAGGCTAAGTACTTTACAGCGGTATTCAATACGGCTTGTCTGTCACTTTTCTGTGCATTAGTTCAGACGTTTATATGCTGTGTTGTTGCATACGGTTTTGCAAAGTTTAAGTTCAAGTTCAACAACTTGCTCTTCTTCCTTGTAATCTTTACAATGGTTGTACCCCACGAAACATTGCAGCTTTCAATGTTTATGAAGTTCAGATACTTTGATATACTCGGTATATTCAAGCTTCTCGGCGGTGGAGTATTTGAAAACTTTGCAGTTACAAACTTTACATCAATTAACCTTCTTAACACATATTGGCCCTTGGCTATTCTTTCGATCGGTGGTCTCGGATTTAAGAACGGTCTTTATATCTATATGCTACGTCAGTATTTCAGAGGCGTTCCGGACGAACTTGAAGAATCAGCTTACCTCGACGGTTCAGGTGTGTTCAGAACATTCATTCAGATCATCATTCCTCTTTCAGTGCCCATGTTGATTACAGTATTCTTGTTCTCATTCTCATGGCAGTGGACTGATATGTTCTATACAGACTTGTTCTTTACAAAGGCAAGCATCACAATGATGCCCGACATCGTTATGATTCCTAAGTCATTGGATACAGTATATGCAGGTCAGAGTATGTATGAAGCTGCTATTCATAATACAGCATCACTTCTTATTATTGCTCCGTTGATTGTTATG